>CAZJLL010000001.1:0-5691 GCA_964547145.1 uncultured Candidatus Saccharibacteria bacterium
TTGCCGGCGGCGGCGAAAGCCGCTTTGTGGGTCTGGTGGATGAATTCCGGCACCAGGACATACTGGCCGGGCTGGGACATAAGAATGGTGCGGTAAGACCCGTAAATGCCGTTAAATACGACCAGGTCCTTCGCTTCAGCCCGAAGGGAAGTCCAGCGCCGCAGGTAAGCGGCAAAGGCCTGCTCCAGATCGTGTTCGCGCGGCACCAGATAAGGATAAGCCTCCAGCCGGTCCAGCAGGGCCGGCAGGCGGCGGCGCAGGGACGCGGCCAGTGCGGGCCCCGTCGCAACATGAAGCAGCTGCATGGTTGCCGCTGAGCTGATGTCAATAACGTTGCGCCCGCGGCCCAGCTTTTTAACCAGGCTTCTTTCCTGCTCTTTGCCGTGCAAAAAGCCATCCTCCAGCCGGTCCAGCAGGGACGACATTTTTTCTGCCGCGGTATTACGCCGCAATATGCGGCTGTCCGAAAGCAATTTTCCCATAATTTATTCGGTGCTTTTAGCTTAGTCTTCATATGATAATGCAAATTATTCGCGTTTGTCAATATGCTAGTTGCAAATAAATCGCATATATGCTAAAATTTTCTCATGCTTAATTGCGAAAAACACTCCTCCCAGGACCGGAAATTGCTGAAGAGCAGCGGGCTGAAAGTCACGCGCGGCCGCCTGGAATTCCTCGACGCGCTGGCGCATGCGGGCCGGCCGCTGAGCATCAGCGCCATGTCTTTAAAACTGGGCGACAAAGGCGTTGACTTGGCCACCCTCTACCGCAACGCCGACGCTTTGGAGCAGCTCGGTTTAATCAAGCGCGTCAACTTAAACAGCCGCGAGGCCTACTACGAGCTGAGCGGCGGACGGCACCACCACCACTTAACCTGCGTCAGCTGCGGCCGTCTGGAAGATCTGGATATTTGCGGCGTCCGGCTCAGTTCCCCGCTGCTGAAAAAACATGGCTTTAAAAAATTACTGGATCATTCGTTGGAATTTTTCGGTTTGTGCGCCAAGTGCGCCAAAGCATCACGCTAAATAACAAAGATTAATATGGAAGCTGTTATTCTTTCCCTGTTTACCTTTTTGTCCACTTTTCTCGGCGGCCTGTTCGCCGTCAAGTTTCAGAACAAGCTCCACCTGATTATGGGCTTTACCGCCGGCGTGCTGCTTGGCGTAGTCAGTTTTGACATTTTTCCGGAAATTATCAGCCAGGTGGCCGATGGCGGCTTTCGGCCGATTGAACCGATGATTGCCCTGGTTTTAGGCTTTCTGCTCTTTCATATCGTGGAAAAAACCATTGTTGTCCACCACGCACACGAAGGCGATTACGCAGACCACAAACATCCTCACGTCGGCATCCTCTCCGCCCTGGCCCTGGCCGGCCACAGCTTTATGGACGGCGTAGGCATCGGCTTGGGCTTTCAAGTCAACGCCGCAGTCGGCCTGCTGGTGGCCATTGCCGTAATTTCCCACGACTTTACCGACGGCATGAACACCATTACCCTGATGCTGACCCACAAAAACAGCACGGAAAAATCCAAAGCCTTTCTCCTGCTGGATGCCGTAGCGCCGGTTTTGGGCGCCCTGTCCACCCTCTTTTTCAGCGTCTCGCCGCATTTTCTAATCTGGTACCTGGGCTTCTTTGCCGGTTTCCTGCTTTACATCGGCGCCAGCGACATCCTGCCGGAAGCCCACAGCCGGCACAGTTCGCTGAAACTGATTGCCTTAACCGTCCTGGGCACGGCGCTGATTTTCGCCGTCACCAGGGTGGCTTGAAGCCGCCTGCTGCGGCTGCACGAAAAAACTCCTCTCCGAAACGGAGAGGAGTTTTTTCTTTGGCCGGAGACGGAAATTTTATCGGGTTCATAACTCCCTTTTAGTCCGCCCAAAAGCCAACCTAAAATTTAGCCTCCTTAACAATTAACTATTTGCTGCCGAACGCACCGTCCGTGATATTCTTGGCGGTGATATTGTTGCCGGAAGTCTGGCCCTGGACCATCAGCGTGTCGCCGGGCTGAATGTCAGAAACGGCAATAGAAGCGATTTTTTTAACCGCGGCGGAAGCGGCATCAACGGTATAAGTAGCGCCGTCTTTGCCGGTTAGCGTAATGGTATTTCCGCTTACAGCAGCAACTGTGCCGGCAGTGCCGAATTGGCCCTTTAGGCCGCCACGCATCATCATGCCATCCACTATTTTAGTGGCCGTAATGCTGGTACCGGCAACCGTGCCTTGCACCATAACGCTGTCCCCGACTGCAATATCAGCGACAGCAATAGTGGTTGCCGCCGGTTTTGCCGCCTGTCCGGCCGTAGCGGCGGGTTTAGAGAACTTCTCTATTATTGCCCCGCTTGCATCTACAGCGTAAACGGTTCCGCTTCTGCCGTCTTTGACGGTTAAGGTGGAACCGCTTACCGCCGTCACCGTGCCAGAGGCGGCAGGCGGGCTGAATTGGTGCTGGGCGGACGAGCCGCCATTCGCCGCGGCGGAATCAGCCGCATGCGTCTGCAGGGCCAAGGTACCGGCCGCACCGGTCAAGAGGCCGAGGCCGCCAAGCAGCAGCGCGAATTTTTTTCCGTAAATCATAAAGTATTCCTTTTGTCTCTTAATGATTGATTTTCGACCTTGCATAATTACTACGCGGAAAGCTGCATACGCGGATTCAGCCGGAAACGGCAAACGGCTTAGTTACAAAAAAGAAAAAATATTTTCCCTTGGCGCCTGGGGTTTTAACCGGTGGCGCAGGCGCGGGTATTATCCGGACGCTGCAGTCGCGATGTTCCCCGACATAATAGCTTACGGACCGTTTTTAAAATTATCGTTCTCTTGCCGATTTTACCCAGCCGTGATATAGTGAAAAACGATTATTGTTTTCATTGGCCAATGCCCGAACCCCTTCTCGCTAAAATTTTGCGCGAATATCGCTGCCAGAACTGCCACAAACTTTTATGCAAAGGCATGCTATATGGCACTGACACTACCGTGGAAGTCAAATGCCGCGGCTGCGGCCAGCTCTGCACTTTTCACGGGGAAGACGCGGAAATTATCTCTCACCGCTCGGTCTTGATTAAAAAAGGCCTCATCCCCGACACCGACCCGGACTAAGCAAAACCAAATCGTTCCGACCGGTTACACGCCAACGGCGGCGGACCGGCGGAACGATTTTTGTTATAATGCATTTATGGGTACCTCCGGCGAAAACTATAAGCAAGCCGCAATGGTGGAGCTAAAAACGGCGGACGGCCTAACGCTGCCCGGGCTGCTGTTTTCACCTGCCCGCCGAAGCAAAAAAGCGGTCATCTACCTGCATGGCAACGGCACGTCTTCCGTATTCTACTCTTTAGCCAGGCTGGCGCCGCAGGCGGCGGATTTAAACCGAGCTGGTTTTGCTTATTTAACCTTTAATAACCGCGGCGCTTACCAGTATCACCGGCTTAGGCGCTCGGGACGGAAAGAAAAAATTTTCAGCGGCACGGCGTTTGAACTTATCCGCGACTGCATCCCGGACATTGACGCAGCCGTTGCCTTTCTTCGCGCCCGCGGCTATACCGAACTCTACTTGATAGGCTTTTCCACCGGCGCCAACAAGATTTGCGTCTATAACTACTACCGGCCGCACAATCCTTTGGCCGGTTACCTGCTCATGTGCGGCGGCGATGACACCGCTATTTATTACCACCTACTGGGACCGGCCAAATTCCGGCAGCTGCTTGATGCGGCCAAGCGCAAAATCCGGCAAAAAAAGGGACAGGAATTAGTCCCCTTTGCCGAACTTGGCCGGCCGATGTCCTACCGGGCTTTTTATGATACCGCCAACCCGGACGGCGACTACAATACTTTCCCCTATCACCAGGCCGTCGGCGGGATCAAGCTTTCGCACAAAAAACTTTTTCGGCATTTCTCGTCCATCCGCAAGCCGACCCTGGTAGTTTACGGCGGCAGGGATCCGTATATGTTTGCCCCCGTAGGCAAAATTCTGGCCGTATTGGAAGATCACTGCAGCGCGCCGGAACAATTTACGTTCGTCAGCATCAGCGGCGCCGATCACGGCTTTACCGGCCATGAACGACAGCTGGATCAAGTTATTATTGACTGGCTCAAACACCAAAGCCCTTAGCCCATGAAAAAACTCATCGCCATCGGCGGGGGCGAAATCGGCCGCCCCGGCTACCCCGTGGAAACCCTGGCCATAGACAAGGAAATTATCAGGTTATCCGGCAAACGCCGGCCCCGCCTGCTGTTTATTCCTACGGCCAGCCATGATGCCCCAGGCTATATAGAAACGGTACGCAAACATTTTGGCCGGCGCCTAGGCTGTCTCATAGACATATTGCTGATTGCCAAAACTACGCCGGCAAAAAAATTTTTGCAAAAAAAAGTTTCCAAAGCCGATATTATTTATGTTGGCGGCGGCAACAGCCTGTATATGTTAAAAAGATGGCGGAAGCTTGGGCTAGACCGCCTGCTAACTCAGGCTTATGCCAAAGGCACTGTCATGGCTGGCTTGAGCGCCGGTGCAATCTGCTGGTTTGCCTACGGCAACAGCGATTCCCTGAAATTGACCAAACCCGGCCGGAAAAACTACATTCGGGTAAAAGGCCTGGGCTGGTTAAACCTGACCTTAAGCCCCCATCATTTGCGGGAACGGGACCGGAAGGACGGGCTGATTAAAATTCTAAAAAGCCGCGGCGGTATCGGCTTGGCGCTGGACGACTACGCGGCCATTGAGATATTGGACGGCAACTTCAGGATTATTACCTCTAAACCTTTTGCCCAGGCGCATAAAGCCTACTTCAAAAATCATAAGCTGGTTTACAAAAAGATCGCCAAGAACGTCTTTATACCGCTACAAAATTTGCTTGCCCACTAATAAACAAAGTTTCTTAAACGGCATTGACTATTCAGCCTAGATCCGTTATAATTCCTAAGGAATTCAATATATCCGCTTGCATTGCTGTCGCGGACAGGCAGCAGCGATGTTTGACACAGCAAACATCCAAACCAATTCTTACCCTGACTGTGTAAGATTTTTTTATACCCATGGTTAACTTACAGTTGATTAAAAGAGGGTTTGTGCACGCGGCCGGGGTAGGAGTTTATGTCTTCCTAATCGCCTGGGTTTTTAGAAGCCTCTCCGGCAGAAATCTGCCTGAAAATATTTTGGCGCCCATGATAATGCTGATGCTTCTCGTGCTTTCCGTCGCGGTAGTAGGGATGCTGATTTTTGCCAGGCCGGTAACAATGTATTTGGACGGCCAAAAAAAGGAAGCGGTTTGGACAATAGTTTATACGTTAATCTGGCTGGCGATATTCGTTGTAGCTACCCTGCTCGTATTTACCCACATGCGGGCATAGCAAAAATATATGGCGACTATGGTATAATGGTTATTACGCCGCTCTGTGGAAGCGGACATTCGGGTTCAATTCCTCTCAACCAATCACTTACCCCAAGACTCCGTCCAGCTTTGGAAGAAAATCAAGTTACTGGAATGTGAGAAATATACGCAACTGCTTCAAACCGCTTAAAAGGCGGTTTTTATTATCGACATATACAAATATACCCCGTAAGCCATTTCGGCCTGATACGGGGTATTTTTAGTTTGATATAGGCCCATTTAGTCTAGCCATATCCCCAAACATCGCCATCGTAGAGGTTTTTTGGTATAATTATGGCAAATAATGAAAATTCTATGGAAAATGGAA
>CAZJLL010000002.1:0-3642 GCA_964547145.1 uncultured Candidatus Saccharibacteria bacterium
CGGTGATAAGCGAAGTCTGCGCATTGACAAGGCCGGGAATTTCGCATATCATCAGTTCATCAGCTTAATAAGATAAATTATCAAGAGCGTTCCGAGAGTTCGGAACCGGCAACCTGCCTGAAAGGTTTTCCGCCTTCGGCAAAGGTGCCCGCCCCGCTTTTTGCGGGGGATAAGGAAAGGAATTTTTTAATGCCAAAAAATAATCCGGCGCCGAAAAAATTATTTACCTCCGAATCGGTGACCGAGGGCCATCCCGACAAAATGGCCGACCAGATAAGCGACGGCATCCTGGATGCCATTTTAAAGGACGACCCCAAAGGCAGGGTGGCGGTGGAAACGCTGCTGACCAACGGCGTCTGCGTCATTGCCGGCGAGGTAACCACGAAGACTTACGTGGATATGCCCAAGGTGGCCAGGCAGGTAATTAAAGAGATTGGCTACACCGACGCCGAATACGGTTTTCACTGGGAGACCTCGGGCGTGATGGTGGCGATTAAGGAACAGTCCTCGGACATTGCCCAGGGCGTTGATTCATTCAGCAAAAGCAAGCGCGGCGAAATTATCAAGGAAGATTTGGAACACCTGGGCGCCGGCGACCAGGGCCTGGTTTTCGGCCTGGCTACCGATGAAACCAGGGAACTGATGCCGCTGCCAATTGTCCTGGCCCACAGGCTGACCAAGCGCCTGGCCGAGGTGCGCAAGAGAGGTATTATTAAGGGCCTGCGGCCGGACGGCAAAAGCCAGGTTACCGTGGAATACAATGGCGACCGCCCAAGGCGCGTGCATACCGTTTTAATTGCCGCCCAGCACAATCCGGATGTTGATTCGGCGGCTTTAAAAGCGCAGATTGAAAAGGAAGTCATCCGCAAGGCCATACCGAAATCGCTGCTTGATAAGCAGACCAGAATTTTGGTTAACTCCACCGGCCGGTTTGTGATTGGCGGCCCGCAGGGCGACACCGGACTGACCGGCCGCAAAATCATTGTGGATACCTACGGCGGCATGGGCCGGCACGGCGGCGGCTGTTTTTCCGGCAAAGACCCGTCCAAAGTGGACCGCAGCGGCAGCTATATGGCCCGCTATGTGGCCAAAAATTTGGTGGCAGCCGGCCTGGCCAAAAAAGTCGAAGTGCAGATTGCCTATGCCATCGGCGTGCCGGAGCCCCTGTCGGTGCGGGTGGACAGCTTCGGCAGCGGCCGGCTGAGCGACGAACGCCTGGCCGAGCTGGTAAGCGCGGTGTTTGATTTGCGCCCCGGCATGATTATCAAGAATTTGAATTTGCGCCGGCCGCTTTACCGCCAGGTGGCTGCTTACGGCCATTTCGGCCGCAGCGATTTAAAGGTGCCTTGGGAAAAGACCGACAAAGTCAGAGAGCTGCGCAAGCTGGCTAAGAAAAAATAACGGATTTATAGCCGGATAAACGGCGATGCCCTGGTAACGTTTAGGCAAGGGCGGCAGTTGCGGAATGCAACGGCCGCCCTTGTTGCATTTATCGCCTGCTGCGCAACCGTACAATCGTCCGGCTGCGTATAAATTCATACTAGCTCATACTCCGGTTTTTGCTTTGGGCGAAGACCGGATATAATGGAAGCAGGCTTTATTTTTAGAGACAAAAATATGAACAACAATTTGCCGGCCTTGGCTAAGCTTTTGCGTTATTATTCTTTGGTGTCCACGACCGCGGCGGGCAGCGGCCATCCCACTTCCAGCCTGTCGGCGGCTGATTTGATGGCCGCGCTGTTTTTTGGCGGCTTTTTCCGTTATGATTTGGCGCATCCGGAGGACCCCGGCAACGATAGGCTGATTTTTTCCAAAGGCCACGCCAGCCCGCTGTTCTATGCGCTGTGGGCCGCGGCCGGACAGGTTGCCGAGGCGGAACTGCTGACGTTAAGGAAACCGGGCAGCCGGCTGGAGGGACATCCGACCATGGAGTTTCCTTACACGGAAGTGCCCACGGGCAGCCTGGGCCAGGGCTTGTCCGTCGGCCTGGGTATGGCGCTGGCCGCCCGGGCGGACAGCCTTGATTTTACCACCTATGTTTTGCTGGGCGATTCGGAAATGGCCGAAGGCAGCGTTTGGGAGGCTATGGCCGTAGCCGCGCATTACGGTTTAAATAACCTGGTGGCAATTGTGGACGTTAACCGGCTGGGCCAGCGGGGCGAAACCATGCTGGGTACTCATACTGAAATTTACGCCGCCCGGGCCCAAGCTTTCGGCTGGGATGCTATCGTCGTGGACGGGCATAATCTGGACGATGTCGTCCAGGCTTATGGCAAGGCGCTGGCACCCGGCCGCCGCCGGCCGCAAATGATTATTGGGCGGACTCTGAAAGGCAAGGGTGTTTCTTTTTTGGAGGATAAGGATGGCTGGCACGGCAAGGCGCTAAGCCCGGACGAACTGGCCAGGGCTTTGGCGGAATTGGGCGCAGTGGACAAAACGCCCGGCGCGGTGGCCGCGCTTTCGGGCGGGGAGAAGAAAAAGCCGGCAGCGGCCGCTCCGGCTGAACTTAAAGTTACGGAATATCCGGCGGATAAGGCGGTGGCCACGCGCCGGGCTTACGGCAAT
Organism: uncultured Candidatus Saccharibacteria bacterium; assembly: GCA_964547145.1. Taxonomy (GTDB): domain Bacteria; phylum Patescibacteriota; class Doudnabacteria; order UBA920; family UBA920; genus PALSA-1336. The sequence continues at coordinate 2,566 of CAZJLL010000002.1, forward strand.
GCTTTGGCCGCCCTGGCCCAAGCTAATCCGGCGGTTGTGGCGCTGGATGCCGAGACCAGCAATTCTACTTATGCCGATGCCGTGAAGAAAGTGCGGCCGGAGCAGTTTTGGGAAATGTTCATTGCCGAACAGAATATGGCCGGCGCGGCGCTGGGCCTGGCCCGGCGCGGCAAAATTCCGTTTGCTTCCACTTTTGCCGCATTCTGGACTCGCGCTTATGATCAGATCCGCATGGCGGCGCTGGCGCAGGGAAACATCAAACTGGTCGGCTCCCACGCCGGGGTCAGTATTGGCGAGGACGGCGCCAGCCAGATGGGGCTGGAGGAGATTGCCATGTTCCGCGCCCTGCCCGGCAGCACAGTGTTGTATCCGGCGGATGCCATAGCCGCGGAAAAGCTGGTTTGGGCGGCCGCCCGGCACCAGGGCCTGGTTTACCTGCAGACCACGCGCAAGGACACGCCGCTGCTCTACGGCGCCGGCGAGGAATTTACCATTGGCGGCTCTAAGACTTTGAAAAGTTCGGCGCAAGACCGGGCCACGGTCATAGCCGCTGGCGTGACCGTGCACGAAGCCCTGGCCGCATGCGAGGAGCTGAAACAGGAAGGCATTAGCATCCGCGTGATTGATTTGTATTCCATTAAGCCGCTGGACGAAAAGGCTTTGCGGAAAGCGGCGCAAGAAACCGGCGCCATCATTACCGTGGAAGATAATCACCGCGAAGGCGGTCTGGCCGAAGCGGTGCTGTTTGCCTTAGCCGGCCTTGCCGGAGTGAAGTTTAAGGCTTTGTCCGTGGCAAAAATTCCCCATAGCGGCAAGCCGGACGAACTGCTGGCCCAGGCGGAAATCGACCGGACTGCCATTGTTAAAGCGGTAAAGGAGCTGGCACATGGATAGGAATTTGGCGCTGGAATTTGTGCGCGTGACCGAAGCCGCGGCCATTGCCGCGTCCAGGTGGGTGGGGAAGGGGCTGGGCAAACGGGCCGACGGCGCGGCCGTCAGGGCCATGCGCGCCCGTTTTAATCTGATTGAATTCCGGGGCCGCGTGGTCATTGGCGAGGGGGCGAAGGACGAAGCGCC
>CAZJLL010000003.1:0-3509 GCA_964547145.1 uncultured Candidatus Saccharibacteria bacterium
AGGCCGGCGGCCAGGCCCATCATGTTTTGTTCGGCCACGCCGCATTCCACAAAGCGCTCCGGATATTTTTGGCTGAAATCCAGCACATGCGTGCTTTCCGCCAAATCTGCCGTCAGCACAACCACGTTTTCATCTTCCGCCCCCAAATCAAGCAGTCCCCGCCCGTAGCCCTGGCGCGTCGGCTCCTGTTCAATATCAGCCCGTCCGATTTTAGGATTTAATGCAATCATGGATCCCTGCCGCCATATCAAGGCGGCTTGTTAAAAATTATTGGTGCTCGCTTTCAATCTGCCCCCGCAGCGTCCGCAGTTCGGCCAGGGCTTTTTTGGCCTGCACCCGGTCCGGCGGAATACCGTGCCAATGGTAATCTCGTTCCATAAAATCCACGCCCTTGCCGGGAACGGTGTGAGCCAAAATCAAAGTCGGTTTTTCATAAATAGTCTGGGCCTCCAGGCAGGCATTGATGATTTCCTGAATATTATGGCCGTCCACTTCCAGCACGTGCCAGTTGAAGGCTTCGTATTTGGCCCGCAGGTTCTCCAGCGGCATGACATCCTCGGTAAAACCGTCAATCTGGATGTTGTTGCGATCCAATATCGCCGTCAGGTTGCTAAGCCTGTTTTTGCCGGCGAACATCACCGCTTCCCAAACCTGCCCTTCCTGCTGTTCTCCGTCGGACATGATTAAATAAACCCGGCTGCGGCTGTGGTCCATCTTCAGGCCCAGCGCCATGCCAGCCGCCTGGCTGGCGCCCTGGGCCAGCGGGCCCGAGGAAGTTTCAATGCCGGGCAGGGCCAGATTATGGGGATGCCCGTGCAGGCGCGTGCCCAGCTTGCGCAGGGTCAGCAGTTCATCTTTGGGGAAAAAACCTGCTTCGGCCATAGTCGCGTACAGCACGGGATTGATATGGCCGCAGGACAGCACCAGCCGGTCCCGGCCGGTCCAGCGCGGCTCTTTAGGGTCGTAATTCAGCACATAAAAATAAAGCGCAGCGAACACGTCGGCCATGCCCAAAGGCCCGGCCGAATGGCCGCTGCCCGCGGCCAGAAGCATGTTAATGATGTCCTGGCGGATATCGTTCGCTTTGTATTTGATTTGTTCTATGGAAAATTTCGGCATTCTTGGTTTTGGGTTTTGGTTTCGCCTCAATCGCCGCTGTCTTAGGCCTTGACCAGCTCGTCCTGCAGGCGCTGAAAAGCCTCCGGCATGCTGGGGGCTTTGGTAATGCTGGAGCCTAAAATCAGATAGTCGGCGCCGCTGGCGGCAAGCTGTCTTATGTTTTCCAGTTTGACGCCGCCGTCTACTTCTATTATAGCATTCGGCAGCAAGCGCCTCAATGCCGCAATCCTGCCGTAGGTATTTTCCAAAAACGGCGTACCTTGGAAGCCCGGCTTAACGCTCATCAGCTGGAAGTGGCTGGTTTGGCCGGCAAATTCCGGCAATACCTCCACCGGCGTCTCATTCTTGATGCACAGCGCCGGCTGAAGGCCCACGGCGGCAATCGCCGCAAGCGCCCGGCCCACCTCGGCGGCGGAACTGTAAGCCTCGTAATGGATAATGATGGTCTTAAAGCCGCAAATCTGGTAATCCAAAAAGTCCAGCGGCGCCTGCAGCATCAAATGCGCTTCCCAGTCCACAGCCGGACTAAGTACGTCAAGCTCGCTGACTGGCAGCATCCGGTTGGGCACGAAAACACCGTCGCCGAAGTCTACCTGGATGCGGCTGACGCCGGGCAATTTGATTTCCTGGGCGTAAACGGCCCAAAAATCTTCCCTGCTGCTTTCCAAAATGGAGGGGACGAGCTGTGCCACAAAGTAAGGGTTAATTTTTTTCCTCCAGCCGGGAAATTTTATCTACCCGGCGCTGGTGCCGGCCGGCATCAAAACCGGTTTCCAGCCACAAATCAACCGCCCGTTCCGCCTGTGCCGGAGTAAGGAAGCGGGCACCCAAAGCCAATATGCTGGCATTATTGTGCTGGCGGGATAGTTTGATGATTTCTTCCGGGCCGCCGTAGTAAACCACGGCGCGGATGCCGCGGACTTTGTTGGCCACCATAGCCTCGCCCTGGCCGCTGCCGCCAATGACAATGCCCATACTGCCGGGATTAGCCGCCACTTTTTGGGCGCACGGATAAATAAAATCAGGGTAATCGTCTTCGGGGTCATGGCCGGCCGGGCCGCAATCCAAAGCCTCCATATCAATATCCCGCAGATGCTGCAGAAGCTTTTGCTTTAATTCAAAACCGGCATGATCGGAAGCGAGATAAATCATATGAGTGGAGAACTGAGCTTGGCGGCTCAAAAATTAATAATTTGGTTAAAATCTTTCGGCCGCAGGCTGGCGCCGCCGACCAAGAGGCCGCCGACATTGGGCTGGGCCAGAAACCCCGCCGCGTTCTGCGGAACAACGCTGCCGCCGTAAAGCACCCGGGCGACTCCGTATTTGCTTTTAATAAAAATTGCCACGCGTTCGGCATGCTCCGGACTGGCCACCCGGCCGGTGCCAATGGCCCAAACCGGTTCATAAGCCACAATCACTTTTCCGGCGGGCACGCCCGAAAGATCGGCGTCCAGCTGGCTTTTCAGCAGGTCCATAACTTCCAAATCATCCTGCTGCACGGTGGCGCCATAGCCGACGCACAGCACGGGCGTAATTTTTTGCCGCAGGCAGGCCTGCAGCTTGGCGCTGATCATGGCGTCAATTTCTCCCACCGCCCGCTTCTCGCTATGCCCAACCAGGCAATATTTGATTTTTAAATCCTTTAGCTGGGCGGCGGATACCTGGCCGGTGAAGGCGCCATGATCCTCCCAAAAACAGTCCTGCGCGCCCAAGCGCGGATAGTCCACGGCGGCAAGATAGACGGCCGGCGGACAGAGAACCACCTGGTGCTTGGCGCGCGGCGGAATGGCCGCGGCCAGCTGCCGGGCCGCTTTCAGCGTCGTCGGGTTCAGCTTCCAATTGGCAAAAATAAATTTTTTCATAAATGAAGCGAGCGAAATGTCCGCGCTTTATCTTAAAAACTTGGCCGTTACTTCCGGCGGAATCGGATTGACCGGAATGCCGGTGGCGAACTCAAAACCGGCCCAAATGGTAATGCGCGGAAAAATTGTCAGATGCCAGTGGTATTCCTTTTCCTCATAAGCGCTGTGCAGCCCGCCGGCCTGCCTAAGCGGCATGGTGTGTATGTAAAAATTCAGGGGCGGATCGGACAGCTTGGTGTAAAGCTGGCCCAAAGTTACCTTGAGCACGAACGACAAGTGCTTAAGCTCGTCGCCGGTCATCTCCTCAAAGCGGGCGCCGTGCCGCTTGGGCAGAATCCAGGTTTCAAAGGGACTGCGGCTGGCGTAGGCGGAAATAACCACAAAATGCTCGCTTTCATAAACCAGCCGATCTTTGACCAGCAGTTCCTCCTTAATGATATCACAATAAGCGCAGGTGTTGTTGGACAAATAATAATGATAGCAGCCGAGAATCTCGCTGTGGATATGCGGCGGCACAATGGGCGTGGC
>CAZJLL010000004.1:0-4307 GCA_964547145.1 uncultured Candidatus Saccharibacteria bacterium
CGATCGCCTGGAGCCGAAAGTCGGGTTCGAACCGACGACCTGCTGTTTACAAAACAGCTGCTCTACCAACTGAGCTATTTCGGCGCTCGACGACTGGCGGGCAGACATCAGAGAGCTTAAGCCGGCATAAGTCTTTTTCAGGCAGGCTTTCCATATTTTACCATAAAACCCTAAAAAAAGCTAGCACCGCGGCTGTATTCTGCCAATACTTAAGTAATACCAATGCAATTTGCGAGTTAATAAACCTGGTCGGCAAAACCGCAGAAGGACCAGCATCCGCCTCTTACCGTTTGATGCCTGGGATTACAAAAGAACGCTCGGACCATAAATGCATTGGCGCAGACATTCATTTATTTTAAAATCGTTTGAGTGCGCCAGACTGCCGGTCCGTCTAATACCAGACGGACCGGCCTTTCATATAATCGGTCTTTTTAGTCTAAAACCAAAAGGTCTTGACAAATCTGGGTATTTGAAATATACTTGATATATCAATTATTAATCAAGGACTATTTCATATGCCAAAAGAAACTTTTACTTTCTTCCTGAATCTGGCCCGGACGCAAGCCGCGCTAAGCCGCCGCTTTGATTCCGGCCTGGGCGGCTTGGGACTGACCGAATTTATGATCCTGTACAGCCTAAGCAAGGCCAAAGACAAAAGACTGCGGCGGACCGAATTGGCCGCAAAGACCGGCCTAACGGCTTCCGGCGTTACCCGCATCCTGCTGCCTATGGAAAAAGTGGGACTGGTCAAGCGCCAAGACGACAGCCAGGACGCCCGCGTCAGCTATGTGGCCTTAGCGCCCGGCGGCCAGCGCAAGCTGGAAGAGGGGCTGGAGGATGCCGAACTTCTGGCCCAGAACCTGCTGCGCAAAACCAACATCAAAGATGCAGCCCGCTTTTCCGAATTCTTGGACAACCTGGCTATATAAAAGTCGGTACCATAAAACCGCCCTTCGACAAGCTCGGGGCGGTTTTATGGTAGGTAATTTACATATACCTTGCTCGACAAAAGCCAAAATTTTTGCTAATATGGTTTGTTACCGATACATACAAACAACCTAAAGGAGAGTTAGTTGTCCAACAAAGCGGTGATCGTTGACCCCGAAGCCGGCATTGAGTTGATAAATAGCATTACGGTTGACCGGGGCCAAGAGGGTCAGAACGAAAGCCTGTTATGGCGATTTGTTTTGACGCTGAGACTATACCAGCTGGAAGACCGGCTGGACAAAACCCACCCCCAGCTGCGGGGCAAGTTAATTTTTTACCGCCGCTATGACAGCCTGGGTCTGGTTCTCCAGTTTCTGGCTAACCCCGAGCTGAAACCTTCAGACTGGCGGGAAAATCCTCTCGTATATGAGGAAAGCGCCGCAACGGCCCGGCAGCTACTGACGCTGGCCAATCTGGAAGATTTGGCCACGACGGTGGAATGCGGCCGCGCCGAAGAGCACAGCCGCAGCCAGGTGCCGCAATGGGACCGGCCGCCAAGCGTGATTAAGCAAATCATGCCGTCCGGCTTAATCCGGCAATACCGCCTCCGGGCTTAAAACGGGACTGTCCGCCCTGTCTTGTGCGCCGCAGTTGCAATTCCTGCGGCGCATAACTTTTATTTTTGCCCCGAATTTTCTATAATTATCATCATGCAATCACAAACCTGGCAAACCCTGAAAATCTACTTCCGCCACGCCCGGCGCTATCCGCTAGCCTTCTTCCTGGTGGCCATCGGCCTGCTGGGCAACAGCGCGGCCAACGTTTACATCCCGTTTCTATACAAACGGTTTTTTGACTTGCTGGCTTCCCATGCCGCCACGGTGGAAGGGCTGGTGGCCGTTCTTATCCAAGTTTTAATCTATAATTCGCTTAACTGGGCAGCCATTAGAACATACAGCTTTGCTGCGGCGCAATCGGAAGCCCGGGTTATGTCCGACCTGCTGAATACCGCTTTTGACTACCTCCAATACCACTCCTACCGCTTTTTCACCGACAATTTCGCCGGCAGCCTGGCCCGCAAGGTCAACCGCTACGCCAAGGCGTTTGAGGAAGTCACCGACCAGCTGGCCGAAAACGTTATCCCCACGGTCCTGCGGGTCGGCACCATTTTGGTGGTTTTGCTTTACCTGCACCCTCTGGTCGGCGGCATTATCCTGGTCTGGGCGGTAATATTCCTCGGCTTCAACTACTTTATCACCGTCTACAAGCTTAAGTTTGACCTTCAGCGCGCCCAGTTGGATACCAACATCACCGGCCGCATGGCGGACACGGTCAGCAACAACATCAACCTTAAGCTGTTCAGCTCGGAGCCCTATGAGATTGGGGAGTATCACGGCCTGACCGAGCAGCTTTACCAGCTGCGCCGCAAAGGCTGGTTTATTGGCAACTTTTCCGATGCCGGCCAGGGCCTGCTCATGGTGGCGCTGGAATTTGCGGTCATGTTCGCCGCAGTGCAATACTGGCACAAAGGCCAGGTAACGGTAGGAGATTTTGTCCTGATCCAGGCTTATATTATCCAAATGTTCCAGCAGCTGTGGAATTTCGGCCGCTTTTTCCGGCGCATCTACGAAAGCCTGGCCGATGCCAACGAAATGACGGAAATTTTATTGCAGCCGCACGAAATTCAGGACGCGCCGGCCGCGCCGGCCCTGCGCGTGGCGGAAGGCGGGGTGGAATTCCGGCATATGGACTTTTCCTATCAGGACGGCCAGGCCGTTTTTGAAGATTTTAACCTGCACATAGCGCCCAAGGAAAAAGTTGCTCTCATTGGCCCGTCGGGCGGCGGCAAATCCACGGTCACCAAATTACTGCTGCGCTTTTACGACATCCAGGGCGGGGAAATCCTGATTGACGGCCAGAACATCGCCCGCGCCACTCAGCACTCGCTGCGCAGGGAAATTGCCCTGGTGCCGCAGGATCCGGTTTTGTTCCACCGCTCGCTTATGGACAACATACGCTACGGCCGGCCCGAAGCCGGCGATAACGAGGTCATGGCCGCGGCCAAGCTGGCCCACGCCGACGAATTTATTGACCGCCTGCCGCAGGGCTACCAGACGTTCGTGGGAGAGCGGGGGATTAAACTGTCCGGCGGCCAGCGCCAGCGCGTGGCCATTGCCCGCGCCATCCTGAAAAATGCGCCGCTGCTGATTCTGGACGAAGCCACTTCCAGCCTGGATTCGGAAAGCGAACGCTACATCCAGGATGCGCTTAAAACCTTAATGCGAAACAAGACCGTCATGGTCATTGCCCACCGCCTGTCCACCATTATGCAGATGGACCGGATTATCGTGCTGGAGGACGGCAAAATTACCGAACAGGGCAAGCACCAGGAACTGCTGAAAATTGAAAACGGCACCTATCAGCGGCTGTGGGAAATCCAGGCCGGCGGCTTTGCCGGCTGAACTGGTTTCCCGTTATTTACGAAAATACCCTTTCCTATTCCGGGAAAGGGTATTTAATATATTTGACCGGCTTTATGCCTGGCTTTGGGCTACCCGGGCCTTGTGCTTCTGGCCCCACTCCGACATGCTTTTTAAAATAGGCTCCAGGCTCTTGCCGTAAGGAGTGAGGGAATACTCCACCTTCGGCGGCACCTCGGGGAAAACCTTGCGCAGGACCAGGCCGTCATTTTCCATTTCTTTCAGTTCCTGGCTGAGCATTTTCTGGGTAATGCCGTTAATTTCCCGGCGCAGCTGGCCAAAGCGCAGCGTGCCGACGCCCAGTAAAAACAGGATTACCGGCTTCCACTTGCCGCCGACAACCTTAAGGGTAGTTTGCACCGAATCGCAGCGCCGCACCGGCCTAGTTGTTTCCATAATTCTTATGTTTACTTATTTATACTATATACCCTCACAGTAAGCTCTTGTCAAATGTCTTGCTGGTATATATACTATACTTAGTAACATTAATATAGCAAAAAACTTATGTTTGATCAAGTCGCTTCCGAAGCGAGCCTGGCCGCAACGCAGGCCGCGCTGGAGCAAAACGGTTTTAAGGTCATAATAGCCGAAGACAAGGCCCAGGCCAAAGAGCTGGCGTTAAGCCTCCTGCCCAAGGGAGCCGAGGTCATGACCATGACTTCCATTACCCTGGAACAGGCCGGCCTAGCTGACGCAATCAATACCGGAGATGCCTACGACTCCGTGCGGAACAAACTTAACGCCATGGATTCCAAGACCCAAGGCCGCGAGATGCGCAAACTCGGTACCGCCCCGGACTATGCCATTGGCAGCGTCCACGCCATTACCGAAGACGGCACTGTCCTGGTGGCATCGGGCACCGGCAGCCAGCTGCCCGCCTATGTTTACGGGGCCGGACAT
>CAZJLL010000005.1:0-6293 GCA_964547145.1 uncultured Candidatus Saccharibacteria bacterium
GATCTTGCGCGCCGGCAGGCGGAACATAATTCCGGCCGGGGAGCGGCTTACACCCGCAGCCGGGGCGGCGGGAAAATGGTTTACTGGGAACCTTTCCGCGGTTTAAGCCGGGCTTTGAAACGAGAATACTCAATCAAGCAATGGCCCAAGGCCAAAAAAGAAGCGCTGGTCAAAACGCGCCGGCAGCAGCGGGTGCCAAGCCGGCGCAAATTATTATAAATATTTCTCCAGGCCCGGAGTGAAAGTAGCCTGGCCCTGCCGGTCCACCTGGTAGCCTTCCAAGCCGCGGCGGGCAATAAATTCTATCCCCTGCCGGCCCATGGCAAATGCCGCGGTGGCAAACCGGTCGGCCTCATAAACATCCGGACCAACCACCGTCAGGCTGGCAATTTCGTCCAAGGCCTGTCCGGGCCGGTGCGGATTATAAATATGCTGGCCGCGCTCATACGTGCCGGAGGTGGCCACGCCCTGGCTGGTAATTTTCAGCACCTTAATTATTTCCGCGCCGGCAAAAGGGTTGCGGATGCCCACGGTCCAGGGCGCCGCGCCTGGCGGGCGGGAGGCCTGCACGTCGCCGCCGGCTTCCACAAAAAAATCTTGGCTGCCGGCGGCGGCAAGCAGGTTGGCGGCGCTGCGGATAGCCCAGCCTTTTACCAGCCCGGACGGATCCAACAAGCCGCCTGGGCGGCGAATGTCAAAATAGCCGTCAGTTTCCTGCCGGGTCTGCTCAGCCAAAGCCAAAACCTCTATTAATTCTTTACTATAATCCTGCTGGCGCAGCTGACCGCGATTCAGCCGGCTAACCTGGCTATCCGGCCGGTATGGGCTAAAGGCCTCATCCACGCCCGTAAAGTAGGCAAACACCTCCTCAAGCAGCCCGGCTTGCCGGGGCAACACATCCTGGATGTCTACTGTAATGGGCATGCCCATAATAATTCTGGTGTCTTTCATAAATTCAGGCGCCGGCCCTGGCGCGCCGGCATCGAAGCCGGTATAATGGCTTATGATCAATTTTCTAAAAACCCTGTTTAACTTCCGCGAACAAAAACGGCAGCTATTGCATATTGTGCTGGCGGGCTATCTGGCTTCATATTTTACGGCGCATCTCTGGTCCCTGTTCGTCGGCAATTCCATCTACATTAAAGGCTACCAAATCCACCACTTTTATTTCGGCACCACGCTGCTGGCGGCCGGCGGCCTGCTGGGCTTGCTCAGCGACGGAACCAAAAACCTGCGCCTGGCCGCCGCGCTGATCGGCATTGGCCTGGGCTTGTTTGCCGACGAAATCGGCCTGCTGCTGAACTGCACCACCCGTTACCATTCCTGCGCTTATGCCTTTCCCGATTCCGGCGACTGGATTGCCGCCATTAGCGTAGCACTACTGCTGATTTTTGTCCTGCTGGATTTAAACGAACGATCCGCCCGCAAAAAGCGCGCTGTTTAAAATTACCCAAAGCCGCAAGGCTTTGGGTAATTTTAATAACACTTAGCGCACCGGCCGCCATTCCTTGCTATAGGAACGCCGCAACAGTTTGGCAAAAACCAGATTCATCAGCCATAAAGACAGCAGCTGGGGCCAGCCAATCCGGTGCGCCCGGCGCGAGGTGTGAAAAACATGCAAGCCGGTTTCCACCCGCGTACTGCCGACTTTGCCCAAGCGGGCGAATAAATCATTGTCCTCGCCCACGACGATTTTGGGGTTAAAACCGCCAACCTGGCGGAAAGCGCTGGCCCGGACCATCTGGAACTCGCCCGAAGCGGCGCCGACATGCAGCCAATTATTGGATACCTGGTAAATCCGGTTAACCAGGCCGAAGAACAGGCGATCGGACAGCGTCACTTCCTCGGGCACCACTTTCAAAAATACCGTCAGGCCGGCCAGGGAGGCATCCTCGGCAAACAGGCGCAGGGCATGGGCAAAAAAACCGTTAATATCCGGCACCCGCACATCCGCGTCCATAAACAGCAAAATATCTCCAACCGCAACGGCCGCGCCGGCATTGCGGCCCTGGCCGATGGTTTGGCGCCAGTCCTGTTCATGCCTGACAATCCGGTCTGCATAATGTCCGGCAATTTCCACGGTGCGATCGCGGCTGGCGCCGTCGGAAACAATAACCTCGCAGTCGCTGATGCGCAAATCCTGCAAACCGCGCAAGGTTTCGCCAATCACCTTCTCTTCGTTTAAAGTCGGAATGATAATAGAGAGCATTAAAGTTCGGTTTTTACCAAATAACGATTAACCGCCCAAAGGGACAACCCGACAATAGCCGCGGCAAAACCGATAAAAACCAGTTTTAGCGGGCGGGCGATGATGTAATAAATGTTACCAAAAAAATAACCGACCAGCAAGAGAAAGGCCGTCCAAATAAAACCGCCCAATAGGTTCAATACGGCATATTTTTTAAAATCCACCTTCAGAATGCCGGCCACGATTAGCGTAGCCAGGGCAAAGCCGAAGCCCATGGTAATTTTGGAAATAAACAAAATCTTATTCTGGTAGGTTTTAAAACGCTTTTCAATCTTGGCGATAATCTCCGGCGTAATGTTCAAAAATTTGCCGAAGCGGCCGATAATCGGTCCGGCGCCGAAGCGGCCAACGCCGTACCAGGCTAAATCCGCGGCAAAATCCCCGCCCATTAAAGATAAATACAATGGCAGCAGGTCAAATTGGCCCAAGCGGTAAAGAAAGCCGCTGGTCAGCATTACCACCGGCCCTTCCACAATACACAGCACAAAAACCAGAGCGTAGCGGGAAAAGCTTATAAAATCCAAAAAAGATTGCCACCAATCCATGGTTACAGATTAGCACACTTCAAATTAAGTTAAAATCCCGAACGGCGGCTTTAGTGTATAATAAAATCAGCTCCGCCCCTCCTGCGTGCCGGCCGGCAAAATTGAACAAATAAATTTTGACTTTTATTCTATGGCCATTCCTTGGTTTTCCACCTTTACCCTAGGCACGGAAATCCTGGTTACTGCAAGCATTCTGTTTATTTTTGCCAGCGGCTATCGCCGCGGCCGTTTCCCCTATGCCCTGGCAGCGATTACTTTAGCTTACGAAGTTTTATTCAACATCAGCTACATGGCGTCCCGCGCTTTAGGCGGCGCCAACCCCAGCCGGCTGGAACCGCGCCCGGTGCTGTTGCTGGCAGCCTTTCACGGAATTTTTTCCCTATTTATGTTTTTAGCCTTGCTGGCTTACCTAAGCATGGCCTGGCGCCAATATCGGCGCGGCGTTAACTATTTTCTGCGCCATAGGCGGCTGACCCTGATATTTATTATCCTATGGCTACTGGCCGTCCTATCCGGCATCGCCTTCTACTTTTTCACCTATTTTTTTTAAACCATGCCAAAAAACTTTCAGGAGAACCAGGCCCGTTCGCTGGCCAAGTCCGCCACTTTCCGCGTCCTGGTCGTGCTGTCCGATATGATTATTATTTATGCGGTAACCCGCCGGCTGGAAACCACCATTGCCCTTACGGTCATTACCAATATCGCCAGCACCGTGCTGTATTTTCTCCACGAACGGGCCTGGAACGCGGTGCGCTGGGGCCGGCAGGATGACCAAAATGCCCGGCCGCCCCTGTAAGGCGCCTCTGGAAAAACAATCCGTTTTTTGATATAATGCGCTGATGAAATTAGCCCGCGTCCAAACAAAACGCCTTCCCCAACCGCCAGCGGACGAAAAGGAGAAAAATAAAGTTATTCTGGCTATTGAAACCAGCTGCGACGAAACCGCTGCAGCGGTTTTGCGCTATGCCGTCCAAGACGACTGGCCGCAGGTTACAACTCTTTCTTCCGTCATCAACTCGCAAATAAAGCTGCACAGCAAATTCGGCGGCGTGGTTCCGGAAGCGGCGGCCCGGGCCCATATTAAATTTATCCGCCCCGTGGTGGAAAGGGCTCTGTATCAGGGCGGCACGAACCTGGCCGATGTAGACTGTATTGCCGTTACCGCCGGGCCTGGCCTGGCCCCTTCCCTCATAGTTGGCGTGGAGTTCGCCAAGGGCTTGGCCTTTGGCGCCAAAAAGCCCTTGCTGCCCGTAAATCACATGCTGGGCCACCTCTACTCCCCCTTCCAGCCCACTGTCAGCGGCAAGCAGCCGCGGAAAGATCTGTTCCCCATGATCGCTTTGATTGTCAGCGGCGGCCACACCATCCTGGCGCTGCTGACCGACCGCGACCATTACAGAATTTTAGGCCAGACCGTGGACGATGCCGCGGGCGAAGCGTTTGATAAAGTAGCCAAACTGTTAGGCCTGCCTTATCCCGGCGGCCCCCAAGTCTCCCGCCTGGCCGCCCGCGCCGCCGCGCCCGTGGAGTTCCCCCGGCCGATGCTTAATTCCAAAAATTACAACTTTTCCTTCTCCGGCCTGAAAACCGCGGTGCTATATCATATTCAATCGCTGCCTACAAAACACTTGGCACTTGGCGCTAAGCAAAACATTTGTGCCGGCTTTGAGCAGGCAGCCGTAGACGTGCTGGCCGGCAAAACTATCCGCGCCGCCGCCGAGTTAGGCGCCCGTTCCATCAGCTTATCCGGCGGCGTCTCGGCCAACGCCGCCCTGCGCCGCCGGTTGGCCGCGGATTGCCGCCAGCAAGGTTTAAAATTCTTTGTGCCGCCGGCTGGCCTGTCCACGGACAACGCGGAAATGATCGGCCTGGCCGCGGCCTTCCTGCTGGCCCGGGGCAAGCGGCCGGTACCGCCGCAGCGCGTGGCCGCCGACCCCAACCTTGCGCTCTAGCGCCAAAGTGCTATACTCTGTTTATGATTAAGTCGCGACTGAATTTTCTGACCTGCTCGTCCACTTCCTCCTCTACGCTGCGGCGCAGGGCGGAAGTTTTGGCGTAGACCAAATTTAGCCACAACCCCGCCGCTCTGCGGCGGGGTTTTTGTTTGCAAGGAGGATTTGATGGAAAATTGCGCGCTTCTGGTTTTTCCGTCCCCGGAAGAACTGCACCGATTTACGGCCCAGTACCGGGGCGACTGGTACCAGCTGGGAAACATTCTGATTATGGAAGGCGACCCGGCGGACGATAATTTGAGCCTGCCTGGCCCGCTCCACCAGGCCGCCCGCTTGCTCAAGCGCCACCCTAAATGGCTGAACCAGCATGCCATTACAGGCAAGACCTGCTAAGGTCTTGCCTGTTTCTTTATCTTGACATTATCCTTGAAAATCCTTAAACTTAAAAAACTAGCCCCGTTAAAGGAGGGTTAGAATATAGTTTATGGTCTTTCTTTAGACTCCGGCCGCTGGCGTTGCTACCGCCAACGGCCCCTTTTTTATATTTCTAATCTAATCAATTTCTCATTCCGATCCCGAGCCTGGAGAAGTTCCAAACTCTAAACAAATCCTAATTCTCAAATTTCAAGCGTCAAAGGTTAAATACCAAAAGTATCCTAGTATCCAATATCTTATGTCCTTTCCTTGCCGCATACTACTTACTACCAACCCCCAAGCCAACAGATCCCTCCACTTCGGTCGGGATGGAAATAGTGAAATTTCAAAGGTCAAAAGTATCCCAATATCTTAATATCCCGCCTCCAGCCTTTCCGGCGGGCAAGTGTCGGCAGACAGTCTCGGCGGGCAAGCTTACATCCTTACATACTTATATCCCAGCAATTTGTCAATTTTATTTAATTTTGTTCAATCTTGTCAATTACTAACCCCTAATCTCTCGCCCCCAGCCCCTATTCCTAAGGCTTGCCATTTCCCCTTCTCTCCTCTATAATAGAGCCAAGCTTTTGTTCCGGCCGTCACCGGAACGCATCGCCAGATGAAAGCGCCGAAAGAACGTTCCGGTCCATACCGAAACTAATAGAGTCGGCCGGGGCTGCCCGTAACAGCGCTCAATCAAGTCGCCCTGCGGCGATCCCGCAAAAAAAGCGGGTAAAATTTGAGATGGTACCGCCTGCGAAGGCTCTCAAGCACCGTTTTGCCGGTGCTTTTTGTTTTTTGCAGTCTCTTGCCCCTAACCAATAATTTTTATTCTTATGGAACTGGACAAAGCCTACGACCATAGCAAAGTGGAAGACAGAATTTACAAGACCTGGGAACAATCCGGCTATTTTAACCCGGATAACCTGCCCGACAACCGGCCAATCCCTTACACCATCATTATGCCGCCGCCGAACGTAACCGGCACGCTCCATATCGGCCATGCCCTGTTTGCCACCATCCAGGATATTCTTATCCGCTGGCGGCGCATGCAGGGCCGCCGGGCGCTCTGGCTGCCCGGCACGGATCATGCCGCCATTGCCACCCAGGCCAAAGTTGAGGCCGACCTTTATA
>CAZJLL010000006.1:0-3005 GCA_964547145.1 uncultured Candidatus Saccharibacteria bacterium
GCCACCTGCCCGTCATTGCCGCGGCTCTCGACCGCTACCAAGGCGCCCTGGTGCTGGTCTCGCATATTCCGGAATTTGTCAGCCAAATCCGCATCGACCAAACCGTCGACCTGGCCGCGCTGTAGACAACCGCCGTTGACAGGCGGTGAACTATCGTATACCGTTAAAGCATGGAACCTTTGGCCAATAAAATCCGGCCAACCAGCCTTAAGGGCTATGTCGGCCAGCAGCATCTGGTCGGCGAAGGCAAGCCGTTGCGCGTCGCCATTGAACAGAAACACCTGTTCAGTTTTATCCTATGGGGGCCGCCCGGGGTGGGCAAGACCACCCTGGCGCGCATTTACGCCGCCGCGCTGCATGCGGAATACCACGAGCTGTCAGCCGTTTCCGCCGGCAAGGACGATGTCCGCAAAATTGTGGAAAATGGACCAAAAGGCGGACAGGCCGTCCTGGATGCCGGCCGGCCGACAATCCTATTTTTGGATGAAATCCACCGCTTCACCAAAGCCCAGCAGGATTACCTGCTGCCTTTTGTGGAAAGCGGACGGCTGTATCTGATTGGTGCCACTACCGAGAACCCGAGCTTTGAGGTTATCCCGGCACTGCTGTCGCGCTGCCGGGTTTTTGTCCTGGATGAATTAAGCGGAGAAGACATTAAGCAAATTGTGGCGCAAACCGGCCTGGAGGTGCCGGCCGAGGCCCAGGACTGGCTGGCCGCCATGGCCAACGGCGATGCCCGCCAGGCTTTGAGCATGCTGGAAAACTGCCGGACGCTTTACGGTTCAATCACCGTGGATAATCTCAAACAGACTCTACAGTCCAAATATCTGCGCTACGATAAGGCTGGCGAGGAACATTACAATACCATCTCGGCTTTTATCAAGTCCATGCGGGCCAGCCAGCCGGACGCCGCGCTGTATTACCTGGCGCGCATGGTGGAGGCGGGGGAGGATCCGCTGTTTATTGCCCGGCGAATGGTTATTTTTGCCAGCGAAGATATCGGCCTGGCCCAGCCCAGCGCTTTGGTGGTAGCCAACGCCGTATTTGAGGCCTGCCGCAACATCGGCTACCCCGAATGCGCCATCAACCTCGCCCACGGCGTGGCCTATCTCTGCCAGTGCAAAAAGAACCGCAGCGCCTACAACGCCCTGCGCGCCGCCCAAAGCGACGTGCAGCAGCTGGGCAATCTGCCCATTCCTTTGAAAATCCGCAATGCCCCCACAAAACTTATGGGCGAACTTGGCTACGGTGAAGGTTACGAAAAATACGACAAAGAAAGTTATTTACCGGATAAATTAAAACATAAAAAATATTTAAATGAATAAAGCAATACTTTTTGACTTTGACGGTGTATTAGTTGATAGTTTTAAAATTTCTTATGATTCAAGCGTTCTGGTGCATCACGGGAAACTCACTTTAAAGCTATACCGCAAGCTATTTGAAGGGAATATTCACGAAAGCCTCGGAAACAAAAAATTTAAATTAAAGAAAAAGGAAGGGGTGAATTTTAATGACTATTACGGGCCTGGCTTAGAAAAACTTGATATTATCCCCAATGCCAGCCGGGTTATAAAAACTTTGAGCAAAAACTATAAATTAATAATTGTTTCTTCCACTCCGAGTATTTATATAAAAAGATTTTTTAAACGTCATAAAATTTTAAAATACTTTACTCAAATACTTGGGGCTGATTTTCACACCAGCAAAGTCAATAAAATAAAATACATTTTCAGCAAGTACAGCCTAAAGCCAAAGGATTGTTTATTTATTACTGACACTTTGGGCGATGTCAGGGAAGCAAGAAAATGCGGGACAAAGTCAATTGCGGTAACAAACGGCTTTCACCCAGTGTCCACGCTTAAAAAAGGTAAGCCTTTTAAAATAATCCGGGGTATAGAAAATCTGCCTCAAGCAGTCAACAAATACTTTAATACAAAAAAGTAGGTTTTTGCTATAATTTGTCTATGAATTTAGTAAACCTTATTTTAATTGTGGCAGGTTTGTGCCTGTTTGAAACTATCTCGTCCGTAGACAATGCCATCATAAATGCCGAAGTGCTTTCTACTATGGCACAAAAAGCCCGCAGGTGGTTTTTGATATGGGGGATGTTGTTTGCGGTTTTTGTGATAAGAGGTCTGTTGCCTTGGCTGATTGTCTGGCTGGCCTCGCCGGCCCTCGGGCCATGGCAGGCACTGACCGCCACTTTTTCCGCCGATCCCAAGGTGGCCGCCGCAATTGAAAGTTCTTCCCCTCTGCTGCTTCTGGCTGGCGGCGTTTTTTTGGTCTTTTTGTTTTTTCACTGGCTGTTTCTGGAACCAAAGCAGTTCGGCCTGCGCGGCGAGCGGTTTTTCTATTCCCAGGGGGCCTGGTTTTATGCCGTAGTCTCAATCGCCCTGTGCGCCATTGTCTGGCTGGCCCTGAAAATCAATCCTTATTTAGCTTTTGCCGCCGTAGCCGGCTCTACCGCTTTTTTCATTACCCACGGCTTTAAGGAAAACGCCGCCCGGCAGGAAGCCGCCCTGCTGCAGAACAGCCGGCTGTCCGACGTCAGCAAAATCCTGTATCTGGAAGTGATTGACGCCACTTTCAGCATTGACGGCGTGCTCGGCGCGTTCGCCTTTACCCTGTCGGTGCCGCTCATCCTGCTCGGCAACTCCCTGGGCGCCTTAGTGGTCCGGCAGCTGACCGTCGGCAACATTGACAGGATCAAGCGGTATGTCTTTTTAAAAAACGGCGCCATGTATTCCATCCTGGGGCTGGGCCTGATTATGCTGCTGGACGGCTTCGGCATCCGGATAGCGGCTTGGGTCTCGCCGCTCGTTACCTTTGCCGTAATTACATATTTTTTCCTTAAATCTTCCCACTATAACAAAAGCAATGGATTTTGACGCGGTGCTGCGGCAATACGACTACGTTTTGCCGGAAAACCTGATTGCCCAGCAGCCCGCCCGGCCGCGCGACCGCGCCCGGCTGCTGATTTATAACGGCCGCAAGAATGGTCCTGA
>CAZJLL010000007.1:0-6501 GCA_964547145.1 uncultured Candidatus Saccharibacteria bacterium
AAGCAGCATGCCGAACAAGCCGCAGTACATCACCACCTCAATCAAAGTAAACCCCGTTGATTTTTTGACCTGCCTCATTGTTTATTGCGCATTAATGACGGAAATAAAACCACGGCCGGCGGCGTCATTGGAAGCGGCATAAAAAGTATTCCCTTCGCAGTCCAGTCCCGTTCCGTTGCCGGGCAAACTTACCGCCTGTTCGTCCCAGCGGACAGGACTGCTGCCGGAAAAATCCCAAATTTGGAATTGGCCGGCAGTAGTGGCCAAAAAGGCCAAACCAGACCGGACCATAAGCCCATTTACGCTGCTCCCGATTTTTTGTCCCGCAATAGCTTGCAGGCTAGGCCAGTCTTTGTTGGCTAAAACATAAAGTTCCGGATTTTGCGTGTTGGTTTGCGTTCGGCCGAAAAATATCCTTCCCTGGTAAAAAGCCAGGCTCTTGCCGTGTCCCTGGTTATCGCTGCCCGCAAATCCGCCAACGCGGATCGGCGCAGCCGGATTGCCTATGTCTAAAATGGAAAGCTCTTCGTCATTGGCTGGCGTCAGATTATTGTTGGGCGTAGCCAGATAAGCATAATGGCTCTGCAGCGCCAAGGCATTAACCACGCTGCCGATGCTGCTGCCTCCCAGCCACCCGGGACTGGCCGGATCGCCGACGCTGATCACGTTGAATTCCGTTCCCGTGGCATTGGCAGTTTTAGCCAAGCCTAAATAGACCAAACCGTCCCGGTAAGCCAGGCTGGCTCCTGCTGCCTGGCCGCCGCTACCATAAGCGCCGGGGACTTTAAAACTGCTGACCAGTTGCGGCGCGGAACCGCCCAAATCCATAATTTGCAGCTGGCCGCACGCCGGCCCTTGCTGGCAGGAGTTAAAATTCGGACCATAGCCGTTGGCCAAATAGGCATAGCGGCCGGCCACCTGCACCGCCGCAGGCCCGGCGCTCGTGCTAGGCGCGTTATCAACCGCCGCAGCCAATTTGAGCAAGGCGGGATTGGCCAAATCAAAAATCAAAAAAGTCGGTGCGGTTTTTCCGGCGCTGGCGGCCAGTACAGCGTAAAGTTTGCCGGCATAAACATCCAGCCCAGCAACAGTATAAGTGCCGGCAGGATTATTTAGCAGATCAGCCAAACTGAAATTAACAATAACCGGATGGCGCCAGTCGCCCGACAATAACGGCTGGCAAGTGTCAGTTGACTTGGCGGACGGATAATCGGTAAATAAAGCGGGCAAAGCTATTTCTTGCTTCAAACCGCTCCGGTCGGACCATGATACGCGAGACACGACCTGTTTGCTGAAATAATCAATGTCGGCTACGTCCAAACTTGCCACCAGGCCGTCTTCCGCGGGCCCGGCCGGCCGGCTCTGCAGCTGGCTAAAATCGGCCAAAGATAAAACCCGCGCCTGCTCCAGGGCGCTTTGCGCCAGCGCCATTGCCTGATTTTGCTTCTGCCCGAACAGTACTGCCAGCTGGATGCCGGCAGCGGCAGAAGCGGCGGCAGTAATAGCCAAAACCGCCAGGGCAAAAGCCAGCATTACCTCCAGCACGGTCACGCCGGCCTGGCCCTTAATAATTAATTGTTCCTTCACGATTTAAAACAAAATTAACGCTTCGGCCGGAAGAACCATCGGTTAAAGTCAGCGCGGCTGGCGCCGTCCGGCCGGACAAAGCTTCAAACTCAACAGCCGCCGGCGCGGTTAGTTTAACGCCGGGCGCCAATTCAAATTTTAAGCCTGCTGCTTCTCCGCCGGCTAAAAACTGATAACCATTTTCTTCCAGGCGCAAGCCGTGCGCCTGGCCGTCGAGATTATCCATCGCCTCGCTGCGCGCCCGGAGCAAGGCGGCCAAAAAATTTTTAGTGTCTCCGGCAAAAATCTGGCTACGGTAAAAATTAACGGTAATACCGGCGCCCAACGATGCCACAAAAACCAGCAGCGCCATGGCCACAAGCAATTCTATTAAAGTAAAACCGGCTCTTGCCTTATTCATAATCAAGGATGCAGATTCTGGGTCAGCTGGTAAATGGGAGTAATAATAGACAGGGCGATAAATCCCACCACCAGGCCCATGATAATCATGAGTACCGGCTCCAGCAAACTGGACAAATTTTTTGACATCTCTTCCACCTCTCCCTCATACACCTCCGCTAAAAAAAGGAGCGATTCGCTCAGATTGCCGGTAGCCTCGCCGACTCCGACCATCTGCACGAACATGGCGGGGAACAAATCGCCGCGGGCAGATAATCCCTCCGCCAGATTCTGTCCGGCGGACAGGCTGACAGACAAAGCCCGCAGGCGCTCGGCTAAAACTGCGCTGGTTGAGGTATCGGCGGTAATCAATAGCGCCTCCACAATGGCGGCACGGCCCTGCAGCAGCGAACCAAGCGTTCTGGCAATATTGGTCAGGGCATAATTTAAAAACATCCGCCCGAAAATAGGCAGCCTGAAGGCCTGCCGGTCCAGCCAAAAACGGCAGGCCGGACGGCGGAACAGCCAAGACAATAAAACAACGACGGCGGCCATCACGCCGGCCAAAATCCAACCGTAGTGCAGCAACAAGCCTGTCAGCCAAATAAGCAGCCTCGTAGTCCAGGGCAGGGAAAATTCAAAACCGCTAAATACGGGCAACAATTTGGGGAAAATGTAAAAAACCAATAAGGCGGAAATGGCCAAAGTCGCAGCCAAAATAATAGCCGGGTAAATTAGTGCGCCGATGATTTTTTGGCGCAATTCCTGCCGCTTCTTCAGCTCATCGGCCAAGTAAGCCAGATTGGACTTAAGATTGCCGGACAGCTCGCCTACCTTAATAAGGCTAAGCTCAAACTTACCGAAGACCTTGAGGCGGCCCAGCGCTTCATATAAATAGCCGCCCCGTTCCACCGCCTCTGCCGCGTCCTGCAACAGATCGCGGCCCGGCCTGCCGGCGGCTTGCGTTTCCAACAGATGCAAAGCAGGCAAAATAGGCATGCCGGATTTTAAAAGAATAGCCAGGCGCTTAACCAGCATAACCTTGTCCTTGCGCGAAAATGCGGGAAAAATGGCGGCAGTAAAACGGCTGGCAGAAATAGAAAAAAGAGAATTGTTCCTATTCATAGCCAATGCGTAAAATTTCTTCTATTGCGGTAAGTCCGGCCTTAGCTTTTTCAAGCCCGTCCACCCGCATCGGGGACATACCCCGCTGTTCGGCCAGGGCCTGAATTTCTTCGGCTGTAGCTTTGCGTAATATAGCTTCCCGTATGACCCGGTCGATTTTTAACAATTCATAAATCCCGATGCGGCCGCAATAACCGGTAAAGTTACAAGCTTGGCAGCCCATCGCTCTGTAAAATTCGGTTCCAATCACATCCGGACCGAAAATTTTTTCCAGTCTGGCCGCAGCAGCGGCAGCTAACGGCGCCTGCTGCCGGCAGGCCGGACAGAGTTTCCTGACCAGCCGCTGGCCAATAGCCAGCTGTACCGTAGAAGCAATCAAATAAGGTTCCACTCCCAAATCCAAAAGGCGGGGCAGGGTGGTGGCTGCATTGTTCGTATGAAGGGATGACAGCAGCAGGTGGCCGGTTAAAGCCGTATTTACAGCCAAACGAGCGGTTTCCGCGTCCCTAATTTCGCCAACCATAATAATGTTCGGATCTTGCCGCAAAATACTGCGCAACCCGCTGGAAAAATTCAAGCTGGCATATTCATTTACCTGAATCTGGTTAATGCCGGAAATGGCGTATTCCACCGGATCCTCCACCGTCACGATGGACCGATCAACCTGATTCAGCAGCCGGATCAGCGCATATAATGTAGTGGTCTTGCCGCTGCCTGTCGGACCGGTTACCAAAATCATGCCATGCGGCCGAGCCAATATTTCCGCAATTGCCTCCTGGTCGGACCGGCCAAAACCCAGCAGATCCAAACCCAAACCAGCTGAACGCGAGGACAAAAGCCGCAGCACCGCATTCTCCCCATAAAAGGTTGGCGCGATGGATACTCTTATATCCGCTTTTGTTCCATCACGGCCGGCCCAGCCAAAACGGCCATCCTGCGCCGCCAAGTGTTCGTCGGTCCGAAGATTTGCCAAAACTTTAATCCGAAAAATCAGCGACTCCTGTAAAGTCTTTGCCAGCTGGCCAGCCAGGCACAAAACCCCGTCCATCCGCAGCCTAATTTGTATTTCCTGCACTCCGGGATCAAAATGGATATCAGACGCTCCCATGGCCAGCGCTTTTGTTATGGCGTCTTCCAGCGCATCTGCCGCGGAAACCTGCTTGTTTGGCGCCGAAACTGGCGCCTTCAAATTATCCCGGCTGGCCCAAGCCGGACTTTTTATTTCAAGCTCACTGCTTATGGCTCTCTGGCGCTTTTGCATCAGGCTCTTCAGATTGAATTTTTTGCCGCCGCTGGCCGAGAGCAGCTTCATTGGTTTGATTTTTTGTTTCCCCGCGTGATTTAACGCTTTTGTTATAGCATAACCAAAAATCCTTGTAAAGAAAGCCAAATTACCAACCAAAAAAAATTTTATCCACTTTTGCTCCGGCTTTCATTTTCAATGGTTTTTGATATAATTCCTATATGGATTCCATACAGACCATAGTTTCGGGCATCCGCGCTTCCGGCAAACTCCATTTAGGCAATTACCTGGGCGCTTTAAAGCAGTTTATTGACCTGCAGAACGAAGGCCACCGCTGCTTTTATTTTATTGCCGATCAGCACGCTTTAACCACCCCGTTTGAACCAAAGGAACTGCGCCAGAATACCCTGGACGTGGTTGCCACCTATCTGGCCTTAGGCATCAAACCGCACAAAAGCGTCTTTTTTTTGCAGAACCATGTGCTGGAGCATGCCTGGCTGGGCTGGCTGTTTGACTGCATCCTGCCGCTGGGCGAACTGGAACGGATGACCCAGTTTAAAGACAAGGCCAGGCAGCACAAAGAAAACATCAACGCCGGATTGCTTACTTACCCGGCCCTAATGGCGGCCGATATTCTGCTGTATAAGCCGACGGCCGTGCCAGTAGGCGAAGACCAAACCCAGCACGTGGAACTGGCCCGGACCGTGGCGCGCAAGTTCAACAGCCGCTTCGGCAAAATCTTCCCCGAACCGCGGACTTTCCTGCAGCGCCCGCTGCGGATTATGTCCCTGGCCGACCCGGAGAAAAAAATGAGCAAGACCGGCGACGAAGCCCTGCTGCTGGACGACGAACCGAAAGAAATTATGCGCAAGCTGAAAAAAGCCGTTACCGCCTCGGAGGGCGGCAAAAAGTCGTCCGGCGTGGAAAACCTGTTCCTGCTGCTGGACCATTTTGGCGACCAAAGCCAAATTGCTTATTTCCGCGATGCGCAGCGGCAGGGCAGCTTAAAGTTCAGCGAACTCAAA
The DNA here is from genome assembly GCA_964547145.1 of uncultured Candidatus Saccharibacteria bacterium. Taxonomy (GTDB): domain Bacteria; phylum Patescibacteriota; class Doudnabacteria; order UBA920; family UBA920; genus PALSA-1336. Next base: position 5,359 of record CAZJLL010000007.1, read on the forward strand.
CAAACCCTGGCCGAGGACATTGCCCAATACTTTGCCGAATTCCGCGAACAGAAAAAAGCGCTGCTGGCCCGGCCCAACGAGCTGGCGGAGATTCTGGCAGCCGGCGCCGCCAAGGCCAAAGAAACGGCCAGACAAACCATAATTGAAGTCAAACAAAAAACCGGACTTTTATAGTCCGATTTTTTATTTTGGTTTCAAAAACAAAAGAGAAGGAGGGCCGACCATGTTCGTTACGGCCTATTTTGAGTTCCCGTCCCCGGCGCAGACGGCTGAAGCCCTCCGCCGAATACCAACATTAAGAATGGCAAACAGCGCTTTCTCTAACATAGGCGCTTGCCGATCAAACCATTCGGCCAATTGTGCCGAGCTGGATTTCTTTAATCCATTCAAAACAGAAATACACCCGTTGGATTTCCCCTACCGGCAAGACGTTGCAGAAATCGTTAAAGCCCTGGGAGCAATCAGAGTGACCAGGAATAACATCCAAATTTGGCCAAGGCCGAGCACGAGCGCTTAAGCCCGAACAGGGCCTTTGGGGCGACCGCAACTTAGGGGGTAGCGGCGCCCCCTTTTTTATTTTACAAGCCTATTCCTCTTTTCTGCCCGGTTCGCTATACTATCAACCACAAAGGAGGAGTGAGCATGACTGTCTCCATGGCGGCCGGCACGGTAGTCTTGCCCTGTTTGGATGAAAAAACAGCATACTATGCTTTCCGGGCAGTAGCAGACGCTTACCTGGATTGGCTGAACAAAAAAAGCGTCACACCCACAGTTTTCGGCATCAGCCTCCGCCGGGGTGATTTAGACGGCGAATTTGAACCAAAATTGTTTAAAGCCGGGCGATCCTGGCATCTGATTTCAGCAAAAAGACCCCGCCCAGTCAGCATTGACCCGACATTTGTCTTGTTGCCTATTTCCGGCCAGGTTGTGGAAAGCCACTTTCACTATTGGCAAATTGCCAAAATCCCGCAAATGACGCCGCATGCCGTCCTGCGCAGCCTGCAAACGCAGGATACGGATTTGGCTGGCCTGGAAGGCCCGCTCATTGCGGTCTATGGCTGGACGCCATACCGCAAAGGCGCGCTGCTTAGCTTAAGCGCGCTAAAGCGCCGCCCCCGATGTTAAACCAGGGCGGCGCTTATT
>CAZJLL010000008.1:0-4598 GCA_964547145.1 uncultured Candidatus Saccharibacteria bacterium
CCTGCCGACATGAGCATGGCCTGCCACATGGCCGATTGCTGGCGCAAGTTATCCTTGCCGGCAATCTGGATCCCGGGCCAGAAATCCGAATAGCGTTGAGTGCTCAGCGCTGAGCCTGCCTGCTCCGCACTCGGCCCTGTCCGCTCTCCGCTATCTTCAGGCCAGCCTAAAGTGGAAATATAGTTGATGAGCGCGTCAAACCAGACGTACATGACGTGCTTGTCGTCGCCGGGCACCGGAATGCCCCAGGGCATTTTAGCGGCCAGGCGCGAAATGGAAAAATCCTGCAATCCCCGCTTGACGAACTCCTGAATTTCGCGAAAGCGGAAATCCGGCACCACAAAATCGGGATGGGCCTGGTAAAGCTCCAGCAGCGGCTGCTGGTATTTGGAAAATTTGAAAAAATAATTTTCCTCCTCGCGGATCTCCAGTTCCAGATTGGGATGCAGCGGACAGCGGCCGTTTTCATCCAAATCGCTGTCCGTTTTTTCCAGTTCGCAGCCGACGCAATATTTAATCCGATAATTCTGCTTCTCAATGTCGCCCCGCTTAAGGCAGCGCCGCCAGAATTCCTGCGCTGCCGCCACATGGTGCGGATCGGTAGTGCGGATAAAACGGTTATAACTCAAATTCAGCGCCTGCTTCAGGCCGCCGAATTTGGCGGCGTACTCGTCGGCGTAGGCCTGCGGCTCTTTCCCTTCTTCTCTGGCCTTGTCGTAAATTTTTTGGCCGTGCTCGTCCGTGCCTGTGTTAAAAATTACGTCCTTGCCCAAAATTCCCCGCTGGTAGCGCGCAATCACGTCGGCATAAACAAACTCCTGCGCGTGGCCCATGTGGGGTTTGGCGTTGACATAAGGCAGCGTAGTGGTGATGTAAAATTTTCCGGGCATAAAAATAATTAAACCGGGTTAAGCAAGCCTAAGCCGTTTTAACCCTTTTATTATAGCGATTTTTGCTTAAAATTAAAAGCCGGCGGCTTTTTCAGCGCGCCGGCAGCTTTGTTCAAAAATCTGCTAAACGGTCTTGCCCGGCCAGAGTTCGTCAATAACCACGCCCAAGGCGCCGGCCAGCGGCACGCCAATGACAATCCCCACCGCACCGGCCAGTTGAAAGCCGATCAGCACGGCCAGCAGCACCACCAGCGGCGACGTGCCTACGGTTTTTTCCATAATCTTTGGAATAAGAATGTATCCTTCCAGTTCATGCAGCAAGAAATAAAGCAGGGCCACCACGAACGCCAAGCCGCCGCCGCCCTGGATTAGGCCGAAAAACATGGCCGGAATAGCCGAAACAATCGGGCCGATGTAGGGCACGACTTCCAGCACTCCGGCAATAATGGCCAAAATCAGGGCGTACTGGATTTTAAGCAAAGACAGGCCGGCCCAGGTGATGAGGAACATGACTACGCTGGCAATGATCTGGCCGATAATCCACAAGCCCATTTTTTTCTGGATTTTTTCCAGCAGATTGACGCTAAAATCTCGATGCTGTCCCGGCACCAGTGCCGAAATAAACCGGTGCATGCCCTGCTGTTCAGCCACCAGATAAAAAGCAATGACCAAAATGGAGATGCCGGAAATGACGCCGTTAAAAATACCGAATGTGCCTGAAACCACGCTTTGCTCGCTGGCAATGCCGGAAAACAACTGCTGGGACAGGTCGCTGACGTTAGTGCTGCCCAAAATTATGCCGAAACGGTCCTGGAAAACCTGCAGATAGACGGGCAGATTATTCAGCAGAATTTTGGTCTGAGCCAGCACCAGCGGGATAATGGAATAAAACAGCAGGCCAAGAATACCCAAAACCAGCACATAAACCGCCGTTACGCTGGCCGGCCGCGGGATTTTGTGGGTCTTTAAATAATTAACCAGCGGCTCCATGGCCGAAGCCAAAATAATCGCCAGCAGCAGAATTAAAATAATTTCCCGGATATTCCATAAAAAAGCCAGAATCAATCCGGCCAGAATGACTTTTAAAATAACCCGGGTGGAAATTTCCAAATCTTCAAATCTCATAAATGCCTTTTGCCTTACTGCTCCCTGATTTTAGCATGAATAATAGAAAAAAACCACCCGCCTAAGCGGATGGCTTTGGAGATTCTTCCAGATCTTTTTTGGCCTGGGCGATTTTTTCGTCCAATTTTTTTATGCCGTCCAAACAATAGGCTTTAATCTGCTCCCTTAAAAAATCGGTCAGGCCTTCCGATGTCAAATCGCGAATCAGAATATCCTTAATAGTCTGATCCAGGGGTGATTGCTGAATTAAATAAATAATATTTTGCGTTTTGTCGTCCATTGTTATGTTAATTATTTCTGCTCTACCGCTTCCAGGAGCCTTTGCAAATCCATCCTTTGTTTTTCCACCATGACCACGTCCAAATCCGGCCTGGTCCGCTCCGCCGGATTTAATGGATGTGCTGTTTCGTATGCCAAAGCCTCTTTTGGATCCATTACCGGCGGCCTGTCCATGTTTTCTTTCATATTTTGTCTCTTAAATTTTTTAAAACTTGGATGTCTGTCCTGACTTTATCATGTTCGGTTTCCAAAATCAAGGGAAAAGCGCCTGGGGTTTTATGGCTGCCTGCCTTTAATTTTAAATTTTGGGACCAATACTTAAGCAGCATGCCAAAACCGTTCCGCCCGATCAGGCCGCCGCCGATATGCTCGTGCCGGTCCTTGCGGCTGCCCAAGTCCGTCTTGGAATCGTTCATGTGGCTCATTTTAAGGAAGTTCAGGCCGATGGCCCGGCCAAATTCCGCAAATACGGCTGCCGGCTGCTGCAGGTTATAGCCGGAAGCCCAGGCATGCTGGGTATCAAAACACACGCCGCCGAAACCGGGATGCCGTTTGACCGGTTCCATTAACTCGGCTACCTCTTCAAAGGTATCGCCCAAAACCTCGCCGGCGCCGGCCGCTATTTCAATCAGCAGGCGGGCCGAACCATTGTAGCCGTCCAAAACATGCTGCAGGCCCTGCCTGGCCTGGGCAATAGCCTTGGCCTTGCCCAAATCCTTGCCGCTGCCGGTATGGAACATGACGTATTGCCCGCCCAGCAGGCTGGTCCGCTCCAGCTCGCCGCGCACAATGGCAATGGAACCGTGATAGGTCTGCGGCCGGGAAGAGCCGAAGTTAATATAATACGGACAATGAACCACAAAATCGGCAAACTGATATTTTTCCATTTCCGCCCTGAATTTTTCCACCACCTCGCCGCTTAGTTCCGGCGCCGGACCGCCCTGCGGACTGCGGGTAAAAATCTGGAACGTCTCGCAGCCCAAGTCGTGCGCGTTCTTGGGCGCGTTAAACACTCCGCCGGCAACGGAGACATGGCAGCCGACAGGAAATAAATTTTCCCGTTTGGTTTTTGGCGGCACTATTTTTTTTCCGGCAACGTGTTTAACCATTGTTTTATTTTCTCCTGGGTTTCGGGCTTGCAAACAGTGGCCCAGCGCTCCGGCTGCCGCTGTTTTTCTTCCCATGGTTCGTTTAACCCCAGCCATTTAACCTCGGTTATTTCCCCGTCGGTGAAGGAAAGGTCGCCCAACTCTCCGGTAAACAAAGTACAATAAATTTTAGACCGATGCTTATGTTCCGGCGTCAGCGAGTCTCCCAAAAAATGCAGATCGCTTTCCTGGATTGTCAGGCCGGCTTCTTCCCCAAGCTCGCGCAGGACGCCCTGTTCGTAGCCCTGACCGGCCCGTATATGGCCGCCAAATGCCGCCTGCCAGCAACCGGGCTTTTGGCTTAGATGTTCCGAGCGCCTGGAGCAAACCAGCCGCCCCTGCCGATCCACCAAAAAGACCACGGCGACCGCGTGCCAGTAGCGGAACGGCCGTTGGTGGATTTCCGCCCGCGTGTGCGGCTCAATCTCCCGGCCCTGTTCGTCAAAACAGCGGATAAGCTCATCCATGGGCTCTACGGGACGGATCATTTATGCGCCGATTAATTTTTTAAAGGCCGCTTCGTCCTTATACGGGCCGATAATTGCCAGTGTCAGCCTGGTTTCCTGAAACAGCTCCTTGGCCAAATTCCGCACCTGCACCGCCGTAACGGCATCAATCTTTTTGAAAGTCTGCTCGGGCGTTTCCAGTTTGGGATAAAAGGCCGCCCGATCCAGCAGCCAGTCCAGCCGCACCTGGTTGTCCTCCAGCGCCAGCACCGACTTGCCCTTAATATACTCCTTGGCTTTTTTCAGTTCTCTGGCCGAAGCCGGTTTGGCGGCAATCTTTTTCAGTTCCTGTAGAATGACCGTAATGGCTTGCTCAATTTTATCCACCTGCACGCCGCTGGATACGGTAAAGGTGCCGGTGTCCTGATAATTGCCGCCCGAAGCGCGCACATAATAGGCCAGTCCCCGCTTTTCGCGGACTTCCATAAACAGGCGGCTGGACATGCCGCCGCCCAAAATGGCCGACAGGACCGACTGCGCGGCCAGGCGGGAGTCGCCGTAAGGCAGCCCTTTAAAGCCCAAGGCTAGATGCGCCTGCTGGGTCTCCTTGAATTCCAATTTTAAGCGCGGGCCGTCTTGGCCGTCTTTGACCCCGGTCCAGCCGTCCGTGCCGGCGCCGGCGGCCTTGCCCCAGCGCCGCTCAATCAGCC
>CAZJLL010000009.1:0-5124 GCA_964547145.1 uncultured Candidatus Saccharibacteria bacterium
CATATGGCTATAAGTTCGCAAATTGCAGAGTTTGCCAATTGCATTTAGATAATTACGAAATAGAAGAAATTATCAAAAACCCCCGATTATACTTTTCCCCCTCCGAATATCAAATTGCAGAATGGAACGAAGCTTTAGCGGAGCCTGACTATTCGGGAGTTGTATAATTGACCAATCGCTCGAAATCGTCTATAATAGTATAGAACTTCATATAAAACCATCGTATCTGGCACAGCAGATACCCTTTCCCTTCGGCTTCTGTGCGAGGGGTTTTATGTTGAGTTTGAACTACGATCGCCAGCGATCGATGTTCATAAAATTTATGGCGGCTATGGTATAACGGTTATTACACCGCTCTGTGGCAGCGGGAACTCGGGTCCGACTCCCGATAGCCGCCCCAATAAAAACTGCTCAAAAGGGCGGTTTTTTTTATTACATCCTGGTCTTAATTATACCAATTAACTGTTGCTTAATCTCTTCAATATTATATTCTCTCTGGCATTTAAACCTAAGTAAAGGAAAATGAGCGCCTTCAAATATATATTTAACCATTTGGTCACGCTCAATACGATCCTCTCTTTCATGAGAACGATCATCTAATTCTATAGCTAACAAAGGCTTTCTACTTTCTAAATCACAAATTAAAAAATCTACAGATTTTTGATTGATATGCCTTAAAGCTCCTATCCAACTTTGACCGGAAATTTTATGTTCTAAAAAAGTTTCCAAATGCACTTGAGGAAATACAAAATACTGCCCCTGAACAATATTCAATAATAAATTGTAAAATTCATTTTCTGCAGATGACATTACTGAATCCTTAATTTCATATTTATATCCTTTTTTATGTCCGCTTTCTAAAAATTCTATTAAAATAAATAGGACAATGGCTATAAAAATACAAACTAAAAACAAATGACCCATCTGGGTTGTAAAAAATAATTTGCCTAAGTCCCAAAGATTTATTTTTATCATATATTTTATATTTCCGTTACTTACCTTTATTTTAGCACTTTTTTCTGTTATATATTTTCCACAATATGCTATACTATATTTATAGAAAGGAGCGTTATGAACGCCAAAGCCAAAATGCCAATAGACGAGGCGGAGCTGAAACAAAAGCTTACGCCCGAACAATACCATATCCTGCGCGAGCAGGGCACCGAAGCGCCGTTTTCCAGCCCCCTGCTCAACGAACATGGCCAAGGCATGTTTGCCTGCGCCGTCTGCGGCCAGGAACTATTTAAGTCGGACGCCAAATTTGATTCCGGCACGGGCTGGCCCAGCTTTGATCAGGCCATTCCCGGCGCGGTTGAACTTAAGGAAGACGATTCCTACGGCATGCGCCGGACCGAGGTAATTTGTTCGCGCTGCGGCAGCCACCTGGGACATGTGTTCAATGACGGCCCTAAGGAAACCACGGGCCAGCGCTACTGCATTAACGGCGCCTGCCTGTTAATGAATAAGCAAAAATAACTTTATATAAGCCAAAAGCCCCGTTTCCATTGTAATATGGGACGGGGCTTTTGCCAGTTTTATTGACTTTTTTGCAATTTTATGGTAAACTTTGTGCACCAATCCTGTACAGGAGGAATAAGTGCGAACAGCACTGCTCTGTGTTTTGTTGATCGTATTTTCGATGTTGGCTATGGCCGGTAGTATCGGGCCTATTACCGACATCGACTTCACCAATCCCTACTTTGCCCCGGCTAACGGGCAAAATAGCTTCTCTTTCACATGGGAGGAGTGGTTTTCCGACACCCTCACCACCGGCGGTCCGGGACTGCTTTCCTGGACCTCAGCGGGCTTTGGGATTGACGGGCCTACCCGGCTCGACAATCCCGACGAAATCGGTTTGCTCGAGCTATTCGGGCAAACCATGCAGCCGCCCATTTACGTGGGAAGCCTGGTCATCGGCGATCTCGGGACAAACGAGACCGTAGCCTACCGCGTTGACGGCGGCTCATGGCAGCTGATCTCCGGCAACGGAGGCCTAAGCGTGATCATCCCCATCAATCAGGTCCTAAGTTCTCTGGACCTGACAACCTTCAGCCTTGGCACCAACTTCACGGTGCAAGGAGTGACGGTCGCGGAGGTCACGCCGGAACCAGGCACGTTGGCCATGCTCGGCGGCGGCTTGGCCGCCGGCGTGCTGCTGCTGCGTAGGCGGCAGCGCCTGGCACGCACAACGGACTAGAGAGGCTGACGCACAGTTCAGCATAAGGCCATAAAGGCCCTTTCGGCGGCTCCTGCCATGGAAGCCGCCGCTTTTTTATTTCCAAAAAAGGCTAAGCAGCACCCCCAAGGCAATAATCACCCAAAGCACATTCAAGACCAGCGGCTGGTAATCTTTTTTGGCATATGTCTCTATAATCAAGCCCAGCGAACCGGTTAAGTTTAACAGCTGGTAAGCCAGGCTGCGCGCGCCCAGCACTCCGAAACTGGCCAGCGCATAAGCAGCCAGAATCGCCATAAGGCCATACCAGCCGGCCCACTGCACCCAGGTTTTGTGCATATTATTCTTTGCTTAATTTTTGGCTGGCCCATAAATACCGCGCCGCCGCGGTCCGGTGCGGCCGCCAGGCCTCCACCAGGGCCAGATATTTTTTTGGCTGGCGCTTTTGTTCCAGCCCATACCAGCGCTTAATGGCATTTTGCAGGCCCAAATCGCCGTGGGCAAACACGTCCGGCCGGTTTAGGCAAAACATCAAAAACATTTCCGCGGTCCAGCGGCCGACTCCCTTGATCTGAGTCAGCTGGGCAATCACCGCTTCGTCGTCCATCCCGGCGAATTTTTTAAATTCAATCCGGCCGGCCTGGACCAGCTTGGCCAGGCTTTTAAGATAGCCGATTTTCTGATACGACAGCCCGGCGCCGCGCAGCCGGCAGTCGCTTTTGCGCAGCACCTGTGCCGGCGCGGGAAACCTGGCCGGCGCAAAGAGTGCGCGAAAACGCCCCTCAATTGCGTCCGCGGCTTTGGTGGATAACTGCTGGTTAATAATGGCTACGGCCAGCGCCTGAAAATAATTCCGGCGGCCGCGCCGCTCTTGCAAGCGCAGGCGTAAAACCAGGCCGGCCATGACCGGATCGGCCTTTTTTAAATAGCGGCGGGCTTGCCGCATGGACATAGCTTTCATACATTATTTTTTATGCAGCATTACGCGCCAGACAAAAAAACTTAAAGTAATGCCGGCCAGCAGGATTATCCAAAAATCGCCGGATAACTGATTGAGATATTCCCAGTTGGCGCCGAAAATATAGCCCAGCGCGCAAAACAGGCTGACCTCGGTAATTTCGCCCAGCGCCTCAAAGGTCAAAAACCGACGGTACGGCAGCCGGGTAAAACCGCAGACCACATTCACTGCCGGGGCCACGGCCGTCATAAAACGGCTGAAGTAGATGGTTAAAATCGGATGATGATCTATTTGCCGGTTAACGCTGTCCAGCCGTTCCTTCTTAAAAAATCTGCCCAGGCCCAAAACCCTAAGCACCTTTAGTCCGTACAGCCGCACCAGCCAGTAGCCCGAACTGTCCCCCGCCATGTTGCCCAGCAGGCCGGCCAGCCAGACGCCGAAAAAACTCAAATAGCCCTGGACGGAAAAAGCGGCGGCAGCCATCAGCACGCTGCCGGATGGCAGGGGCAAGGCAAAGGCGCCTAAAAAAGTTATGACAAAAATGCCCAGGTATTTATAGACCAGGACATAAGGAAGCAGGGATGATAATATATTGCTCATGCCTCTGTGCTGAAAATAAAAAAACCGGATTAAGGAGCCTGGGTTGCGTAAGCGCTGATTGCCGCCGATGTTCGCTGCAGCAATTCCTGGCTGGAAACTTTCTGGCTGCGGGCGGTTTCGTCCAAAGTCAGGTTCGGATAATGGCCGTCGGTTATGTCCAGGCGCGCCTGCAAATAATTTGCAGGAAGGCCAAACACGGCATTAACATAACGAAAAGTCATCCAGCCGTGAAGATCCTGCGGTGCCGGCGATGCGTAGCGCCGGTGCTGCGGATGAATATAGCCGTTCAGCCTTAAGTACTCAAAATTCCGGACAAGAAAAAACAGGCTGGCGCCCAAAATCGCGAGCAGCAAAAGCAACAACAGCCACTGCCACAGCCTGTTTGCATAAGCTTTTTTCATAAATTCGCTACTTCAGCAAGCCGCTGAATTTGGCCCGGAATTTGGCCAGCTTGGGATCAATCACCAGCTGGCAATATGCCTGATCCGGATGGGTTAAATAATAATTCCGGTGATAATCTTCCGCCGGATAAAAATTAACTAAAGGCTCTACCTGCGTCACAATCGGCCGGTCAAATTCCGCCTGGGCGGCCCGTAAAAATTCGCGGGCCGAGGTTTCCTGCTCCGGCGCGGTGTAAAAAATCGCGCTGCGGTATTGTTCGCCCACGTCGTTGCCCTGCCGGTTTAAGCTGGTGGGATCGTGCGTGGCAAAAAAGACATTCAGCAAATCGGCAAATCCTATCTGCCGCGGGTCAAACTCCACCTTGGTCGCTTCGGCATGGCCGGTAGCGCCGCTGCAGACCTGCTCATAAGTCGGGTTGGGCACGTGTCCCCCGGCATAGCCGGGCACAACCGAGACCCCGCCCTGCAAGCTTTGAAATACGGCTTCCGTACACCAAAAGCAGCCTCCGGCAAACACGGCCGTTTCCAGTTGGCTTTGGTTATTTGTCATAACGATAGCGTCCCATATTAAGAGTAAATCCGGCGCTGACAATCACGCCTTCGGCGCGCAGCAGCCGCGCCTGGTCTTCTTTGCCCGCCGTCCAGTTGCCCTTTAGGCTTATTATACCCTGGTTATTGACCACGCGCCACCAGGGTACGCCGCCTGCGGCATCTAAGGCGCGCAAAATGCCGCCGACCTGGCGCGCGGCGCGCGGCCGGCCGCAGGCCGCAGCCACCTGGCCGTAGCTGACCACGCGGCCGGCCGGCACGGCGGCGATATATTTTAAAACTTTTTGCCTAAAGCCAGTCATAGAACGCTCCCTTCCTGGCGCTGCAGCTGCCGCCGCAAATCCCGCCAATCAGGCAGCGCCTGTTCCACCAGCCGCCAAAAAGCCGGCGAGTGGTTAAATTCGCGCAAGTGGCAAAGTTCGTGGACAATGAGATAGTCG
>CAZJLL010000010.1:0-3444 GCA_964547145.1 uncultured Candidatus Saccharibacteria bacterium
CCGCGGCGAACAAGTCGGACTTCTCTGGGCCCGGCCGGCCGGCGGCCCTGAGTTTGATTTGGCCGTGGATCCTCTGGAATGTACCGACAGCGTGGCTTTCGGCCGCTATAATGCCATGTCAGTCATTGTTGCCGGCGCCAAAGGTTCCCTGCTCAGCGCGCCGGACGTGTATATGGATAAGATTGCCGCAGGGCCCAAAGCCGCGCGGGTCATTCGTCTAAACGCGCCGGTTAGAACCAACCTAATTAAGACGGCCAAAGCTTTGGGCAAGCCATTGCGGGATTTGACCGTAGTGGTGCTGGACCGGCCGCGCCACGCGGAACTGATTTTACAGATTAGGCGGGCAGGAGCCCGGGTCAGGCTGATTACCGACGGCGACGTGGCCGGGGCTATTGCGCCGTGCCTGCCCGATAGCGGCATTGATTTGCTTATGGGCATTGGCGCCAGCGCCGAGGCGGTATTGGCCGCCGCCGCGGTTAAAATTTTCGGCGGCCAGATTCTGTGCCGTTTTTCCGCTTTGAAGGATAATCATGTTAAACTGATTAAAGAGGCGGGGTATAATACCGGCAGGGTATTTGCGGCCGCCGATTTGGCCAAAGGCCGGGTGCTGAGCTTTACGGCTACCGGCGTGATTGACGGGCCGCTGCTTAAGGGCGTGCGTTTTGCCGGCAATATCGCAACAACCCACTCGCTGGCTATCCGCGGCCAAAGCGGAACAGTGAGATACATTACGGCCCAGCATAGGGAAAAAATGTAAGGCGGGCCGGGCGCGCTGGCGGATGCGGATTTTTAAATATTCAAAATCATTATCTATCATTTATAAATTTTATGTCCCAATCGCAGACGGCAGAACTTAATAAAACGGCCAGCCAGCTGCTGGCTTCCGGCAAAGGCATTCTGGCGGCGGACGAAAGCATGAACACGGTAGGCAAACGTTTTGCCGCCATTAATTTGGAAAATACGGAAGACAACCGCCGGGCGTTCCGGCATATGCTGCTGACCGCGCCAAACGAAGGCCAATATATTTCCGGGGTGATTTTGTTTGATGAAACCATCCGGCAGAATGATGTGGATGGCCGGCCGTTTGTGTCGGTGCTGCAGCAAGCCGGCATTGTGCCGGGCATAAAAGTGGACCAGGGTCTGGCGGACTTTAACGGCAGCGATGGGGAAAAAGTAACCAAGGGTCTGGACGGGCTGCCTGCCAGACTGGAAGAGTATGCCGCCTTGGGGGCAAAGTTCGCCAAGTGGCGCTCGGTTATTACCATAGGTTTAAATCTGCCCAGCGAGGCCAACATTGCCCAGAATGCCAAGGACTTGGCCGCTTACGCTTTGGCCTGCCAGCAGGCCGGGCTGGTGCCGATTGTGGAGCCGGAGGTGCTGATGGACGGCAGTCATAGCCAGGCGGACTGCGCCGCCGCCAGCGAAAAAATATTGCGGGCGCTGTTTGCCGAACTGGCCGCCGCCGGCGTCGCGCCGGAAGGGCTAATTTTAAAGACCAACATGGCGGTGCCAGGCAAGAGTTCCGGCCAGACGGCCACACCGGCAGAAGTGGCTCAGACGACTTTGGCGGTGTTTAATGCGGTGCTGCCCAAAACTTTGGCCGGCGTGGTCTTTTTGTCCGGCGGCCAGGGCGAACTGGAAGCCACCGCCAATTTAAACGCCATGCACCAAGACGGCCCGCTGGCCTGGCCGCTGACTTTTTCCTACGCCCGCGCCCTGCAGGACGGCGCCACCAGGGCCTGGCAGGGCAAGCCGGACAACCTGGCCGCTGCCCAGCGCGTGTTCCTGCACCGCGCCAAAATGAACGGCTTGGCCAGTTTGGGCCGCTACAGCCCGCAGCTGGAAGACGGTTTTGCCCCGCAGGGAGCGGCTACGGCCAGCCAGGATTAGCCAGCCTTATTAAAATAAATAATTAAATTCAAAATTCATGCCCGCCAAAAAAATTTCCGATTCCCGCCAAAGCCATGAAGTAATTTGTTTTACTTCCCATGGCAGGGAAATTTGCATTCCCGTATCCCAGCTGGAAAATATTTTTAAAAAAGGAACCACGCGGGAAGTATCGTCCTGGACGACTATGAAAATTTTGTCGGAATTTATTTCTGGCTTTGATTTTCTCAAACGTTTCCAGAAGACCGTGAGCATTATGGGCAGCGCCCGCGTCGGCCTGCAGAACGGCGTCTATCAGGAAGCCACCGATTTGGCGTTTAAATTATCCAAGGCCGGTTTTACCGTTATTACCGGCGGCGGCCCGGGCATTATGGAAGCGGCCAATAAGGGCGCCTTTGAAGCGGGCGGGCGCAGCGCCGGCTTAAACATCCGCCTGGCCACTGAGCAGCGCATTAACCAATACGTCAAGGAATCGGAAAGCTTTACTTTTTTCTTTACCCGGAAAGTCATGCTGGAGACCGGCTCGTCGCTTTACGTCTTTTTCCCGGGCGGCTTCGGCACTCTGGATGAGTTTTTTGAAATGGTTACCTTAATCCAGACCAGGAAAATCCGGCCGGTGCCCGTAATTTTGGTCAACCGGGAATTCTGGACGCCGCTGCTGGACTGGATCCGCAGTTCCATGTTTGAAAAGAACCATGCCATTGCCCAGGACGATATGGAAATATACCACCTGGTGGACAATGCCGAAGAAGCCTATGAGGTCATTAAGGACTTGGGGAAGAATAAGCATTTGTTTAATTAAGTATGTAGGGATATAGGTAGATAAGTATTTAAGTATAGGGATGCAAGGATATAAGCATAAGGTATAAGTATGGCAATTAAAGATTTTAAGGAGGTTTTTGTCTGGCAAAAGGCCCATCAGTTGGCCTTAGCTGTTTATAAAATTACCGCTGCGTATCCGAAGGATGAAGTCTATGGCTTGGTTAGCCAGACCAGGCGGGCGGCAGTCTCTATACCTTCCAATATCGCGGAAGGTTTTAAGCGTTTTGGCGTTCAAGACGATGTTCGTTTTTGCAACATTGCCCAGGGATCGCTAGAGGAAATCCGCTATCAAATTTTATTGGCCAAAGATTTGGGCTATATTAACGCAGTCCAGTATGGGACAATAGAAAGTTTGTCTGTGGAAGTCGCTAAATTGTTAACCCTGTGGCTCAAAAGCAAACCCCAAAAATAACTTGCATACTTGCATCCTTAAATCCTTATCTACTTATATCCTTAAATACTTAGCACCATGACCAAGATTTTTCTTGACTCCGGCGATCCGCAGGAGACCCGCAGTGTCTTAAAATTTTTAAGCGAGCTGGCCGGCCAGACCACCAACCCGTCGCTGATTGCCAAAAATCCGCAGGCCCAAGGGCGGCGGTTCAGCGAGGCGGAGATTTACGATTTTTACCGCGGCGTGGTCAAGGAAGTCAGCGGCCTGCTGCCGCAGGGGTCGGTTTCGGTGGAAGTCTACGCCGACGCCCAGACTTCGGCCGAGGCCATGCTCAAGCAGGC
>CAZJLL010000011.1:0-4242 GCA_964547145.1 uncultured Candidatus Saccharibacteria bacterium
TATTTTGACATAAAACGCGCTTTGTTGTAAAGTATTGGGTTAAGGTTAAAGGAGGTGCTTATGATGTTAGGGTGGCCTCGTTTTTGTGCGATTCTCGTAATCGCGTTCTCGTTCGTGTTCGGCAGCGTCGCTTTTCTGGGCGGCAAAAACGCCCTACCAGCGCTGCTTGCCAAGGCAAAGGCCCTAGGGATTGTGCAGCACGGCAGTCCGCTGCCGCTTTGCGGCAACCAAGCCGGTTATTCAATTCTCGTAACCGCAAAGGGTCAAAATTGGACCATAATTGACTGCGGCTGCGACGACAATATAGACCTTGCCATTCCGCAAACCGATACCAGCGGCATCTGGCACATTGGCGTGCCCGAACCGTTACAAAAAAATCCGTATGAGCACTATGTGCCCCGCACGGACAAAACGGCGGAACTGCTGCAGAATGCTTTTGACTCCCAGAGGTGAGCCATGAAAATTTTGGCGACCATTCTTCTATTTCTGGCCTGCCTGGCGCAGCCAAGCATGGGCCAGAACGAAATTGACCCGGCTGCGGTCCTGCCCGGCAAGCTGCTCCTTGTCGTAGAAAAAGACGGGGGTAAAATGAGCCGGGTTGCTTCCTGGCTTAAGCTTCGCGGAAAGAGCCGGCTGCTGCGGCTGGAGTATTTTGACAGCAATAGCGACGGCCAGCCAGACCTGGTCCGGGTCATCACCGCCGCGCCCGGCAGCAAAGGCTCGCCGCTGCCGTCCAGCCACGACCTGAAAATGGACGACGGCAGCCGGTTGGCCAGCCGGTTGCTCGGCGAATACCGCCGGGCCAAGGCCAGACAGCAAATCAGGGGTTCCACCGGAACCCCTGATTCTTTTTATTTATTTCAATTTTTCAGCCGTTATCTGACAAAGACCGTCACCAATACCCCGGCCGTCACCAGCAGGCCGCCCAAAACATTACCCAAGGTCGGCGCCTCGCCCAAAAAGATAAAAGCGAGCACGATGGTCAGCGCAACGGAAAGCTTATCTATCGGCGCTACACGGCTGGCCTGGCCCAGCTGCAGGGCCTTATAGTAAAACAGCCAGGACAGGCCGGTGGCCAGCGCCGACAGAATAATGAACAGCCAGGTATGCCGCGACCAGGTCTTCAACTGAGGCGCCGTGCCTTCCAGCAGCACAATCGCCCAGGCAAAAAACACAATCACCAGCGTGCGAATGGCCACCGCCAGGTTGCTGCTAACCCCCTGAATGCCTATTTTGCCAAAAATCGCAACTAAGGAAGCGAATAATGCCGACAGGATGGCATAAACAACCCAGGTCATAACAGGCATTTATTGCTGATAGTATTGTTCGGCCTGCTTTTCCAGGCCGGCCAAATCCTGATTCTGCAGCACGTGGCCATTGAAGAAAAAGGTTGGCGTGCCGGGCAGATTCAGGCCCAGGGCTTCATTGTTATCCTGCTCAATTTTGGACAGGTATTTCTTGCTGGTAATATCGCTTTTAAACTGGTCCAGATTGGCCACGCCGGCGCTCTGCGCATATTGCGCAAAGGCGTCCAGCGGATCGGACAGGCTTTCCCAGTCCGATTGCTTGGCGAACAAAATGTCATGCATCTCCCAATATTTACCCTGCGCGCCGGCGGCTTCCGCGGCCAGCGCCGATTCCACCGCGTTCTGATGGATCTGCACCAGGGGGAAATAGCGGAACACAAACACGGTATCCTTAAACGTGCCGGGCACCTGTTTCAGCATATCGCTATAAGCGGCGCAGGCCGGGCACTGCATGTCGGCATATTCAATTAGCACATTTTTGGCCTGGGGACTGCCAAGATAATGGTCGCTGGCCGGATCAAACGGCAGCGGCGCGGTCAGGGGCTTGGCGCCGGAGGTATCCAGCTGGAAATTGCCGACCGACTGCGTCTGGCTCTGCTGCGGTGAAATTTTAAACAGATAAAACCCCAAACCCAGGACCACCAGAACAATAATGACTATGGTAATTGTTTTTTTCATGATTTTTCGGCGCCGCCGAAAGCAAACTTAATGAATTTAATTATTTAAATCCGCCGCGGTGGTGCTGGCTCCCAGCACCTGCGGCAGGCCCTGCAGAGCCAGCAGCATGCGCGCGTCTTCCGCCAGAGTGGCCAGCGTCTTGGTTTCGGCGAAGGCCGAAGCCAGGTGCGGCTCGCCCAAAACCACTACTGCCAGCTGGTTGCCAAACGCATCCTTAACCAGCGAGGCGAAATTATATTGCGACTCGTCCAAATAGCCGGTCTTGGCGCCCAGCACCTGGACGTCCGAATCGGCCAGCAATTTGTCAGTATTTTTTATGGTCTGGTTATACTTGGAATTATTGGTTGACTTTAAGGCATAGCTGTTTAAGCCGGCAATATCCCTTAAGTATTGATTGGCAAAAGCCGCCGCCACGATTTTGGTATAATCGGCCGCCGTAATCTGATTGGTCGGATCCATGCCGGTAGGTTCGTTAAAGCGGGAATTCACCGCGCCCAGCTGGGCCGTCTTCTGGTTCATGCGCGCGGCAAAAGCAGCCGCAGACAGGCCGGTGCTGCGCGCCAGAGCGTTAGCCGCGTTATTGGCCGACGGCATGAGCATGGCATGAAACAAGCCGTCCACCGTAAATTTCACGCCGGCAACTGTCTTAATGCAGGCCCCGCCTACGCTGCAGCCTCCCGCTGTCTGGTCGGCCTGGGTCATGGCCACGCTCTTGCTCAAGTTCGGCTTGGTATCCAGCACCACCAGCGCCGTGACCAATTTGGTCAGGGAAGCCGGCGGCCAGGCCAAATCCGCATTGCTGTCAACCAGCACCTGGCCGGTGGCCGCATCCTGGACAATATAGCTGCGGGCATTAATGCCGTACATTGCCGCCAAGTCATTGCCGGTTTCGGGCATCTGCAGCGCCCGCCCGGTTTGCGGCGCCAAAAAGGAGGCAAGCAAGATTACAACGGCGAAAATTTTTATTTTTTCCATTTGATTTCCCTTAAAGTATTACTGGAGCATATTTCCGAACTTGGACTGCAAAGTTTTTTTATACTGCTTAAACAGATCCTCCAGGGCAGCGCGCACGTGCCGGGCAGTCTCGCTTTTATCGCCTGCGATATCCGGACTAATTTCCACGCTTTTTACGTTTTGATTGCCGTCAATAGTCAATACTACTTTTCCGCCGGAAGACTTGCCGCTGATAACTTCCGTGGCAAGCAGGCTTTCCATATGTTTGGCCTGTTTGCGCATTTCATTAACATCTTTCAATTTATCCAAAAAACCCATAAATTCCTTTTAATTAATGGCTGGTGCCGAGACTTAGTCATTATAGCGAAAATTTTAAAATAATTCTACCGGCTGGATTATTCGCTTAGACATGCGTTATGAGCGCTTACCGCCGCATTATACCGGCTTATCTCGCCCTTCAGCACATCCACCTGGTTGTCATAAATTTTAATGCGGTTGTTGTAATCGGCCACCTGCGCATTATAGGCGCCAGTCTCCTGCTGCGTTTGCGGAGCGGCTTTATCCAGCACTGCCTTTTCCGCCGCAAGCTCTGCCGCCAAGGCATCCGTTTGGGCCTGCAGGGAGGTGATTTGCGCTTTTAAACCCTCATCCACGGCCGGACAGCTGCTTTGCGGCCGGCCGAATTCCTGTACCGCAATCCAGGTTTCCCGGCCCTGGTATTGGCCTACTGCCGCCGCAGCGCCGATTTCACTGAAGTCCGCCCGCAGAATGTTGGCCCGGTGCCCGGGGCTGTTCATCCAGGCATCCACCAGCTCTTGGTCGCTGCCAAAATTACCCAGCGCCAAATTTTCACCGACCATCAGATAGGCATAGCCTGCGTCCCGGGCCAAATCGGCCGGTCCCTTGCCGTCCGGCGAGACGTGTTCAAAATACTGCCGCTGGAACAAGTCCTGCAGCTTGGCCGCGGCGGCGCTGTCCAGCTGGCCGTTTTCTTTCAGCGGCGGCAAATTGCCGTTGTCTTGCCGCTGCAAGTTGGTCTGGGCGATGATGCCGTCTTTGCTCAAGCTGCCGGCCTTGCCGGCAGCCGACTGGACCAGCGGCGGAGGGGTTAGGGCCGCACCGGCTGAGTTTCCCGCTTCAGTGGCCGGCTGCTGCCCATGCCAAATTAGCGGCGCATAATAAAACAACGCTGCCAGAGCGGCTGCCAACACGCCAAGGATAATAGCAACCAACCATCGCTTTTTGTTCATAGCCGGCTCCAAGCCAACAGATTCGTCCGGCCGGACGAATCTGTTGGCAGTTG
>CAZJLL010000012.1:0-3871 GCA_964547145.1 uncultured Candidatus Saccharibacteria bacterium
ATCATAAATCTTACGTACCTAAATCCTTAACTCCTTATTTACTTGCAGCCTTTCAATTTACTGAAACACTCCTCCTGCCAGTTCGTTATAACTTACGCAAGGGAAATCTGCAGATTTTCTCTTCCTCATTATTAAGCGTTAAGAAAGGAGCAAGACTTCTTATGTTCAACAAAAATTTCAGACTGGCAGGAGTTGTCGCTTTGGCCGCCGCCACAGTCCCCGCTTTCGCCTTTGCCCGCACAATTACGCTGCCGGTTGCCGCTGGCCAGGCCCAGGTCCGGGTACAAGCGGCTGTCCAACTGCCGCAAGTGCCGCAGGGACAAGTTAATGTCGGCGGCAACGTTACCGCCATAACCGGCACCGCCTTTACCCTGGCAGCTTCCGATGGCACCGCTTACAGCGTGGATGCTTCGGCTGCCAAGGTCTTCCGCCGCTACGGCTATCCGGCTGTGGAATCCGACATCCAAATCGGCGACCAGGTTCAGGTAACCGGCACCATGGCCTCCGCTGATGCCACCACGGGCGCTACCTTGACCGCCAGCGTCATTCGCGACCAATCCATCCAGGAATTAAACGGCACTTTTACCGGCAAAGTTGCTTCCTTAGGCGACAACACCTTTGCCATGCAGACCTATAACAACGGCCTGGAAACAATTTATCTGACGGACAGCACCGTGATTACGATTAACGGCCAGCCAGGCGGCAGCTTCAGCGATCTGGCCCCCGGCAGTTACGTTTTCGTCCAGGGTGTCTGGAACCGCAGCGGCGAACCCGTCGCCGCCAACCGGAATAATATAAAGACTCCGGCCGCCACCCCCGCCACCTCCACCCAGCCATAATAGGCTGTTTCGCATTGAAAACGCCGCCCGGCCAAAAGCCAAGGCGGCGTTTTTGTCTCAACAATTGTCCGGAAACTTTAGAATGCGTGGCACCTCCTGCTTTCCCTAATCTGGTTATTAACCACTCTGGCCACCGCGCGAAGTTCGGTCATCATTTTGGCCCAATGCTTCGGGCCAATGGTTTCCCGAACGGCCGGGCAAAGCAGGTGTCCGTCAGCCACCGGCTCGGCCTTGCAGCCAAAGGCTTCCAAAATCGCCTCAGCCGTATCAGGGCCAAAGCCTTCTTTCATGACAATTAAAATCATCTGCTCCCCCGCTTTCTTTTTGGATATTATAGCCGACCTTGAACCGGCCGGCAAAATATGCTAAAATGGTGCGTTGGGGATGACGGATTTTGACAGGACTTTAACAGCTTTCAATACAAGACGAGCAAGCCTTATGGCAACTCGCTAAACTGCCCAGGCAACAACAAATGCTAACGCATTTTCTAAAGTCCGGCAGGCTTTGGCTAACGCCTTTGCCACTCCGGCCTTTGCTTTAGCTTAATTTAGTTAAAGCACTCGCCCTTAAGCTTGTTCCGGCTTAAGATAAGCGGGTTCATTTGGAACTGCCGCGCGCGGATTTGATTTGCACCCGCGCGCCTAAGCCTTCGTAAATCAACCCGGCTGTTTGTTTGTCAGTTGGCTGCAGCCGGGCCTTGCAACTGACTAATCTTGTGAATGATTGGAAGCTGAACGAGCTCTGGACCCGGGTTTAACTCCCGGCATCTCCACCATGTACCATTCGTTCGTTCGGATGCACTCACTCGCTCAGGTACATGGCACAGCCATAAGCTGACTGCGCATTTAGCCAAGCAAATGGTACATGCCCTGTACCCGAAGTCACATTAGTGACGAGTGGTTCAGGGCTGAAAGAAAGCGCTATACTATAATTACAATAGTATACACAAAAATGCCAATCAAATTTCATTATGCTTATGTTCTTCGCAGCCTCAAAGACGGGCTGTTTTATATCGGATTTTCGGAAAATTTAAAACAAAGGATTTATGATCATAACATGGGTAAAAATTTGTCAACAAAAAATCGCAGGCCATTAGAACTAATTTTTTACGAAGCTTTTCCAAATAAATTGGATGCGCTAAAACGCGAACGTTATTTGAAAACCACTAAAGGCAAGGCAGTTTTAAAGGAAATGCTGAAAAACTTTCTTAGACCTTAGAGCTTCCTGCTCTAAGGTCTTTTTTGACTTTGGGCCGCTGACCAAAAATCCTATTTTTATACGGCGTGCTTGACTTAATTTCATATTTTTGTTATAATAATAAGCTAAAAATTCCCTTTGGAAAATTGTGACTATAAGAATACTTTTAGTAACAATTTCCCGCAAGGGAAATCACAACCTATAGGAGAATAGCCATGACCGCAAACGTTCGGTTTGCTGACGTGAAGGACAGGATTGTTAACCTCTTGGCGCAGTCCAAAAGATTAACTGGATTCTTGGTGCCTCAAGGCATCAAGGATGAAATCGTCCGCGCCGCAGAAGAATTTGCGGCGGGCAAGGAAAGCGAGGCTGTCAGCCTCGAACTGTTTGCCGAAAACAGCCTTAAGAACATGATCGTTGCGTTCTTCAAGGGTTCGCCGAAGTTTTTCCAGCGCACGCTGGAAACGTTCCAACTTGATTTGGATAAGGACCTTCTAGAAAAACTCCAGAAGGAATTCGGCAAGCTGGAGCGGGAGGCCAAACTCCAGATTGAACTGGACACTGCCCACTGCGCCGACTGTTACGCCTACGCCTTCTCGATGTTTGAGTGGGCGGAAGCAGAGCAGGCAACCCGCGGCCAAATCCGACGCGTGAATGAAGAGCGAGCGCGACAAGCGAAAGAGGCGGCCGAACAGTCTCGCCGCGAGGCCCAAAGAGCCCAGCAGCGAGAACAGGCTAGGCAGCAGCGGCAACAGGTGGCCGACGAACTCCTCGCCGCCATCACATAGCACAACACACATAAATCTTGCTTCGCATAGCAAGCGACCCCACCACCTTCACGGTGCTGGGGTCTTTCATTAGTTCAACGCCCATAAACACATTAAGTTCACATACTTAAAGGCCGGCGGGGTTTTTAAATCCCTCACCGGCCTTCGTTGCTTTCAGTCTTCGCCCCTTTGGCTGGACCTGCTGCCCAGCGGCATGCCGCCGCGTGGCAAAGGGTTGTTGGTCGCTTGCGTCACAGCATGACCAGTTTCCATTCCACCGACAGACATGGCAATCATCGGCTGGCCGTTTACCGTCACCTTCCGGACGGCAGGCCTGTAATTCTCGGCGGGCAAAACCACTTCTACCTCTTTTACAACATCCGGGGACATGGCGCCCCTTTTACCACCCTTAGCACTCATCTGGCCCTCCCTAATGCACAATCCGCAAACCCGCTAACCCATCCCGTCTAGCGACGGCTTCTGTTCGCTGAGACTGGGGTCAACAAAGTTGATATAGCCGGGATGATTCTGAATCCCGACCGCATACAGCGGACAGACAATATTGCCGTATCTAATTTCCAACGGCACGCGGTCCGCATCAATAACCATAAACACTGTCGGGCCGCCGGGCAAAAACTCGCTTTGACCGAAGCCGATATTCCGCAAACAGCCATCCGCATCGCGGTCAAACAATTGGCCGGCCGTCTGGCATAGCAAATCGCGGGAAATTTCCTGAACGAACCCAAGATAGTACCAGAGCCGCTTTGGAATTTCACCGCCCCAGACTTGATCAATAATCTCCTGCTTGCCGGCAGGCCTAACCCAGCTCTCCACCTTATGGCTGACGATCATTTTCTCTCCTTTAGCTTGCAAACTTGTTCCCTATTTTATACCAAATCGGACTTTTCAACAATAGAAAACCGGCCGGCGCCTTAAGGAAAATCCTTAAAGACCCCGGCCGGAAGCCGCCGTCAGCTAACAGCCAGCCGCAGCAAGGTAAAGAACACGGCAGCCAGAGCAGCCACAACACCGCTCACAGCGGCCCTGGTTTCAACCGCCGGCCAAAAA
>CAZJLL010000013.1:0-1720 GCA_964547145.1 uncultured Candidatus Saccharibacteria bacterium
TGGCATATCCATAATGATTTCTCCCGTGTTGTCCCGGCCAACCCTGCCGACAACTCCTTGCCGGTAGGAGAGCTGGTGGCGGGGAGAGTGACACAATAGCGTACAGGGCAGAATGTTGAGTGCCCAGGGGGAGACAGGGACGAGAGACTAGGGGCAAGAGGCTAGTAATTGAACAAAATTACTGGGATTTAAGTATGTAAGGATGTAGGGATATAAGGATGTAGGGATATAAGGTGTAAGGGGACTTTTGACCTTTGACTTTTAAAGTCATCTATTCCCTCACTGCTCACTACAAATTGATTGAAAATTGGAAATTTGGATTTTGATATTCTAACGCTGTCACCCAATCTTTCAATCATTAAATCCTTTAATCTTTAAATCAGGTTTTCTATTCCTTTGCTACTTGCTGCCAGCTACTGGCAAAGATCGTAAAGATTTTTTTGTAAAAACAAGCCCATTTTTTCTAAAGCCATTGCGTTTGTTTGTTTTTTGTGCTAAACTATTTTTAGTTGAACCGTGATTATTGCATCGCGGTTTCTTTATCTCTCCTAAAGTCTTCCGTCCCGAAACCAAAATCTGAACACAGCTCTGCCGCCTGCGCAGGGCGGTTTTATTAGCGACGCAGGCGAGTCTATCCTTGCTTGCAAGGATAAGCGAGCCGAGGAGATAATACAGGTTTAATGCCTTGCAGCTCTGCTGCAAAATGCAAGCCGGCTCCTTGCAATAATATTCCGCCAGCTTGCTGCGGGGGAACCTTTATTTCTGTTACGGATATTTTATTCTTAACGCCTTGATTATATGGATAAACCGCACAATTTTTGGAAGCGAACTTTTTCTTCTTTGAAAATTTATAATTACCGGTTGTATTTTATCGGCCAGGCGGTGTCATTGTGCGGCACCTGGATGCAAGTTATCGGCCAAGACTGGCTGGTGCTGAAGCTGACCAATTCCGGCACCCAGCTGGGCATTGTCTCAGCTTTTCAATTTTTACCTACTTTGTTATTGGGCCCCTGGGGCGGCGTCATTGCTGACCGTTTTAACAAGCGCAAAGTGCTTTATCTAACCCAGACGGCTGCGGCGATATTGGCTCTAGTTCTTGGTTTGTTGGTCGCCGGAGGCTTTATTCAAATTTGGATGGTCTATGTGCTGGCTTTGGCCCTTGGTCTGGTAAATACTGTGAACAATCCGACCCAGCAGACTTTTGTTTTTGAGATGGTGGGCCAGGAGCAGCTGCAGAACGCAGTTACCCTGAACTCTACCGAAGTTAACTTGGCCCGCGCCATCGGCCCGGCCGTCAGCGGGACGTTGATTGCCACAGTGGGCCTGGCAGCCTGCTTTATTATCAACGCCGTTTCTTATATAGCCGTGCTGGCCGCTTTTTATGCAATGCGGGAGGCCGAATTGCGCCCAAGCAGGCGGGTGGCACAGATTAAAGGCCAGCTACGGCAGGGTTTCCGCTATGTCAGGCAGTCAGCCGTCCTGCTCAATATTTTGATTATGATGGCAATTATCGGTACGCTGTCCTACGAATTTTCAGTCATTCTGCCGCTGGTGGCGCAATTTACTTTCCACGGCGGTGCCGGCACCTATGCCGCTTTGGTGTCGGCCACCGGGGTCGGTTCTGTGCTCGGCGGCCTGTATATTGCCAGCCGCCGCCGCGCCAGCACGCGGCTGCTGGTTTTGTCTGCGGTTGGGTTCGGTTTTTTTTGTTACTGGCCTC
>CAZJLL010000014.1:0-10330 GCA_964547145.1 uncultured Candidatus Saccharibacteria bacterium
CTTTGAATTGGAAGCCAGCCTGACCCAAAAAGCCGCCTTCCGGACCAAACGGCTGGCCGTGGACGGCCCGCAGCCGCCCTTTCGCCTGCCAACCAAGCTGCCTAAGCCGCCGCCCATCGTAGAACAGCTTATCCGTCCTACAGGCCTGCTGGATCCGGACGTGGAAGTCCGTCCGATTAAAAACCAGGTAGACGATTTGATTGAGCGCATCAAGGAGAGAATTGCCCAACACCAGCGCATCCTGGTGGCCACGCTGACCAAGCGCATGGCCGAAGAATTGACCGAGTACTTAAGGGAAGAACGGGTTAAAGTCCAATACATCCACAGTGATGTGGAAACCTTTGAACGGCTGGAGATTCTGCGCGATCTGCGCCTTGGCATCTACGACGTATTAGTCGGCATCAACCTGCTGCGTGAAGGCCTGGATTTGCCGGAAGTTTCCCTGGTGGCGATTTTGGACGCAGATAAGGAAGGATTCCTCCGTTCGGAGACATTTTTTATGCAGATGATGGGCCGGGCCGCGCGGCATCTGGCCGGACACGTTGTCATGTACGCCGACCGGATTACCGGCAGCATGCAGGCGGCCATGGACGAGACCTTGAGGCGCCGGAGTATTCAGGAAGCCTACAATAAGCGCCACGATATCACGCCCCGCTCAGTGCAAAAAGCCGTGGCCGATTCCCGCCTCGCCGGCAGCCGCCGGGAACTGGCGGAAGCCGACGAAGAAGCCAAGCGCCATGACGCCAGCAAAATGGACAAGGATGAGCTCAAATTCTACCAGGAAGAGCTGGCCGAACAAATGAATCTGGCGGCGGAAAATCTGGAATTTGAACTGGCCGCCCGCCTGCGCGACCGGATTGAGGAAATTAAAAAACTCAAAAAGCTGCGCCGGACCTAAAGACCGGCAGTTGCCAATTCCAGGCAAAAATGCTAAACTATTGCAAGTCGTATTAAAGACTGCCCATGCGGCGGCGGACAGGTTCTTGCCGCCAAATCTTAAATCTCATATCATAACTCTTAAATTTATTTATGCCTAATACCAAGTCCGCGGCCAAAGCCATGCGCCAGGCCAAAACCCGCCACAGCCGCAACCTGCAAACTAAAGACGTTTTTAAAAAGGCGGTTAAAGAGGTTAAAAGCCTGATTGCTGCCGGCAAAAAGACGGAAGCCATGGCGGCCATGAAAAAAGCCATGTCTGCCCTGGATAAGGCTGCTAAAATCAACGTCATCCACAAAAACACTTCTTCCCGCAAAAAAAGCCGTCTGGCCAAGGCCATCGGCAAGCTGAAATAAGAACTCAAAAACAGCCCGTTCCATCATCTGCCGCTCGGCGGAGGGACGGGCTGTTTTTTATGGTGAAATGAAATCAGCGGATCAGGCTGGCGATCAATTTGACCATCAGCGTCTTTTGTTCCGGCCTGCTTTCCGCAACCAGCAGGGCCAAGGCGGTCAGCGTCTTGTCGTTAATTTTCCGCTCGCCGGTTTTTTTGTTATACAGATAGTTATTCTGTACCAGATAAAGCATAAAGGTCAGCGAGCCGATCCGTTTATTGCCGTCGGCGAACGGGTGGTCTTTGATGCAAAAATACAGCAGGTGGGCCGCCCGGTCTTCCAGCGACGGATATAAAACCTCACCGCCGAAGGTCTGGTTGATGCCGTCGAGTATCGCCCGAAACCGGTCACCTACTTCCTGGCCGAACAATTCCCCGGCCTCCCGCCGGCCCATGAGGCGGCGCTTGAATACCATAATGCTCCGGCGCAGGTCTTCATACGGCAAAACCGCTGCTTGGCGCGCCGCGGCGGCCGGCCGATCCAGGTCGTTGCGGTCATACTTATTGAGCAAGGCCCAAGTTTCGGCGTAGTCAGTAATAATCTTCAGCAAATCTTTTTCATAGCCGGCCGTCCGGTTGGCCTCCAGCACGTTTTGGAACAGCCGGACCGTCTGCTGCAGCTCCTTCAACTGGCTGTCATGCCGGCTTTTTAGCGCCTGTTCGTTTATAGCATAGCCTTTCAACAAATAATCGCGCAGGCGCTGGGTGGCCCAAATCCGGAATTGGCTGCCCCGCTTGGAATTTACGCGATAACCCACGCTGATAATCATGTCCAGATTATAGTAATCAACCTGGTAAGTTTTGCCGTCGGCCGCGGTTGTTGCAAAATTTGCAACAACTGAATTTCTGCTTAATTCGGCCGAATTTATGACATTTTTAATATGGCGGGAAATAACGGACTTATCCCGTCCAAACAGGCGGGCCAGCTGGTCCATGCTCAACCAAACCGTTTCCCCCCGCATGGTTACCCGCAGCTCCGGCCCGTCCGGCGATCTGTAAATAATAATCTCGCCTTTGTCGCTTTGATTCATAAATACGGCTATAGTTTTTTCATCCGGCCCCAGTCAGTTCCTGCCTTGCCTTCCACGCGCACCGGCACGGACAGCGAAATCGCCTCCTCCATCAGGGGCGTGAACTTTTTTGCCCAGTAAGCCACGCGGTCCTCCGCTACTTCAAAGACCAATTCGTCATGCACCTGCAGCAGCATTTTAACTTCGCCCCCTTTGTCGCGGATTTCTTTATAAATGTTAATCATGGCCACTTTAATAACATCGGCAGCCAGGGATTGGATGGGAAAATTGACGGCGGCGCGTTCGGCGGCGGCGCGGATAAAATACTGTGATGACCTGATTTCCGGAAACCGGCGCAGGCGTCCCAGTTCGTTGCGCACAAATCCTTCTTTGTTGACCTGCAGCTTAACCTGTTCAATATATTCCTCCACTTTGGGATAAGCCGCAAAATATTTGGTGATAAAATCTTTGGCTTCAGCCCGGCTAACTTCCCCGATGCGGCTGGATAGGCCAAAGCTGGACAAGCCGTACAAAATTCCGAAATTAATGGTTTTGGCATCCCGGCGCATGTCGGCAGTCACCTTTTCCGGCGGAACGCCGAACACGCTGACGGCCGTATTGGTATGAATGTCCTGGTTCTCCCGGAAAATCCGGAGCATATTTTCATCTTTGGCCAGATGCGCCACGATGCGCAGTTCAATCTGCGAATAATCCAAAGACAGCAGCTGATAGCCTGATTTGGCCACGAAGGCCCGGCGGATCTGGCTGCCCAACCCCTCGCCCCGCACCGGGATATTCTGCAGATTGGGGTCGGAACTGGACAGCCGGCCGGTAGCGGCGACGGTTTGGTTAAAACTGGTGTGCAGGCGGCCCGTTTTCGGACTGACCAGGCCGGGCAAGGCTTCCAGATAAGTATTCTGCAGCTTGGCCAGTTCGCGGTAATCCAAAATTTTGCCGATAATAGGATGCTGGCCGCGCATTTTTTCCAATTCGCCTGCGGCCGTGGACAGGCCGGTTTTGGTTTTCCGGTTGTCCACCGCCTGCAGACCCAGCCGGTTAAACAAAATCTCTTTCAGCTGCTGGGGCGAATTCGGGTTGAACTTGGCGCC
Organism: uncultured Candidatus Saccharibacteria bacterium; assembly: GCA_964547145.1. Classification (GTDB taxonomy): domain Bacteria; phylum Patescibacteriota; class Doudnabacteria; order UBA920; family UBA920; genus PALSA-1336. The sequence goes on from CAZJLL010000014.1 coordinate 3,451, forward strand.
CGCCAACTTCATCACTTCAGCTTTTAACTCGTTGATTTCAATTTCCGCCTCCCCGGCCAGCTTGCGCAGCAGCCGCACGTCCAATTCAATGCCGGCAGTTTCCATGGCCGCCAGCACCGCCACCAGCGGCATTTCAATTTCATTAAAAATTTTCTGCAAACCTTCCTGCTGCAGCTGCGGCTGAAAGATCTGCTTCAACCGCAGGGTCATGTCCACATCCTCGCCGCAATACCAGCTGACCTTGGCCGGCTCCACCCGGTCCATGGTAATCTGATTCTTGCCCTTGCCGATCAAGTCTTCGATCGGCTGCATCTGGTAGCCTAACTCGGCAAAAGCCAGCGCGTCCAGATTATGCTGGCGCGTGCCGGCATTGAGCAGATACGAGGCAATCATGGTATCAAAGCTGATCGGCCGCAAATCAAAACCGGCGGCCTGCAAAACCTGCAAATCATATTTCAAATTATGGCCGGTTTTCCTGATTTTCGGATTGGCCAGCAGGCGGCGCAAGGACTCGGAGGACAGGGCCAAATCGGCCAGCACGTAATAGGCCGATCCGGCGGCGGCAGCCAGGCCCAGACCGACCAGGCCGGCTCCCACCGGACTTAGGCTGGTTGTTTCCGTATCCAAAACCAAATCTTCCGCTTCCGTCAAAATTTTTAGCGCCCGCTCCAGCTTGGCCGGCGTATCCACCAATTCGTAATCTTGCCGGAATTTGGGATTGGCCGGCGCCTCTGCCGCAGCCGCCTCATCCGGCTGCGGCTGGCCGGATTTAACCGGCGGCTTGGGCAGTTTGTTCAGCAGGCTGCGGAACTCCAATTCCCGAAACAGCGCGATGGTCTGCTGCAGCTGCGCCGCATTAAAATCATAAGCCGGCACCACCACCTTAACCGGCACGTTGCAGTCAATCTGCGACAGTTCATAAGACATTCTGGCCTGCGCCGACTGAGCTTTCAGCAGCTGCAGCACGCGCGGCTTAATTTTACCCTCGGCGCGGCCCTGTTCTATTGCCTGGTAAAGGCGATCAAAAGATTTAAATTCGCGAATGAGTTCGGCGGCGGTTTTTTCGCCGATGCCGGTTACGCCGGGAATGTTGTCGCTGGGATCGCCGCGCAGCGCTTTATAGCTGACCATCTGCCCGGGCACAAGACCGTAGCGCTCCCGCACGGCCTTCTCGTCGTAAACGGCCACATCGGTAATGCCTTTGCGCAAAGTATAAACTTTAATCCGGCTGTTAACCAGCTGCAGGGTATCCAAATCGCCGGTGGCAATCAAAATTTCCGCCCGGGGGTCGTCCTGATGCAGATGCATCGCCAGCGTCCCCAGCAGGTCGTCGGCCTCAAATCCCTCCTTTTCATATACCGGAATCCCCAAAGCCCGCACCACTTCCTTGACGCGCGGAATTTGGTCATATAACTCCTGGTCGGCTTTGACGCGGGTAGCCTTGTATTCCTTATACTGCTTGTGCCTAAAAGTCGGGCCGGCCAGGTCAAAAGTGCAGGCAATGTGCGTCGGCTGGATATCTTTTATTGCCTTTAGCAAGATCATGGTAAAACCATAAACGGCATTGGTCGGTTCGCCGCTTTTTGTGGTCAGCTCGGGGATGGCGTGGTAGCCGCGATGGATTAAGGCATTGCCGTCTACCAGCATATAACGATGATATTTGGGGGCGGTCATATACCGGTATTATACCAAGACTGGGGCCAAGAAAAAACCCTTTCCTTGCCTGCGCAAGGAAAGGGTTTTTAGGCCTTATGACAAATTAGGGATTAACTTTAATGGTTAAGGGAGGAGCCAATACTGCCAAACCATTGACATTTACCTGATAAGTGATGGTATAAGTTGACCCGGCCTGACAAGATTGAATGGTGGCCGAAGTACCGCCATTTAAGGTATTGGCAATCCAGGTAAACGGTCCCATACTACTGGGATTGCATTTATCCGGCACCGGCCCGACGGTATAATGGGACGTAGCAGAAATACCGCCGCTGGACGACCAAGTATAACCTATTAAAGCGCCTACGCTAACAGTCAGGTTAGTGCTGCCATTGGCAGTCAGAGAGGCCGACACCGGCGTACTGGTCGGCGACGGCGTAACCACAGGCGACGGCGGAATAGGGTAAAAATGCCACCATAAATCCGCATAGCCGCCAGCGGCGGGGATAGTGACGGTAACAAAATTGGACATTATTGGCGCATTGTTATGACAGGAAGTGCTGTTATAGCATAAGGTATAACCAACGCTCCAGCCGGTATTAGAGCTAACCATTATGGTATGGCTGCTGCCAGGCGCCAGGTTATTGAAATAATAAGGGTTGGCCGAAACCGAACCGGCACCGTCAATCAGTACGCTAACGCTGCCCAGCGAACCGCTGGCCGGCACATTACCCGGCATAACCACCTTATACCCCTGGATTAAGCCGGTAGCCGCCGGAGTAGAAGAAGCTACGGGAGAACCGGCCGCATTCACCGTGAATGTAAACTGCCGGCTGACCGTCTGACCCGCCTGGTTGGTCAGGGTGATAGTAGCCGGATAATTGCCGGCCGCCACAGCCGTGCCGCCCAAGATAATCATTTGCGGTTGGCTGAACTGGGAGAAGGTGGTAGATTGCACCACCGGTGAACCCCCACCAATCTGTGGCAGCCCGATGCCGCTGGGCAAACCGCTAAATTTTACCGTGACAGGCACATTACCGGTCTGGTTAAAGGTGATGGCATTGGAAGAATAAGCTTGGCCAACTATGGCCGGAAGCAGGCTGAAATTATTCAGACTCAGCGTCGGCTGCGCCGGCGCTGTAGTTTTGGCGTTAATTGTTAAATAAACAGGGATTAAAATTGGTGAGTTGGCAAAATTTCCGGAAATTTTTATGGCAGAGACATATTGTCCGGCCGACAAGCCGTTGGGATTAACAGAGGCCCCCAAACCCACTGGCACTCCCGGGCTGGCTGTCAAGGTACCATTGGCAAACGAAGTATTAAACCATGCCGGCTGGTTATCCACGGTTAATTGATAGCTGATTGGCGCGCTCCCGATATTAGTAAAGGACATTGCCTGCTGCTGATAAGCGGTACTCCCCTGGTCGGCGGTAAAACTGAAGGAAGCTTGCGACAGCTGCAACCCAGCCGCCGACGTGTTCTGATTTGGGCCAGTTACCGTAATACCCAGGCTATTGCTCGCTAAATTACCCGCGGCATCCTTGGCCGTGACGGTCATCGTATAAGAACCGGCACTGCTATAAATATGGTAATCGGTATAAGCGATGCCGGAAGAAAAATTAGCACCGCCGGCGAATGCCGACCCGTCACCCCAGTTCACTTGATAGTCAATGGAGCCATAAGGGCTTATGGCTACAAAAGAATAAGAATTATAACTGCCGGCCTTGATATTGTTCGGCCCGGTAATTACCGGCTGGCTTAAACTGCCAACAGTAGACGTGGTGCTGTTGACCTGCTGGGGCTGTTGGCCGGCCCGGGACGACAACCCAGCGCTGCCAGAATTGAGCAAGCCGGTTTGGGGTAGCGCCCTGTCTGCTGTGTTAGCAGGAACCACGTCGGAAAAAGAATAACCATGAGCTGAAAATGTCTGCACATCAGGAATACCCAGCTTGCCATCCTGACCAATCACGTAAACAGTCCCGTTATCATTGACCAGGGTGCCGGCAGCATGCGGCTGAGCGGTGACCGTAGAGGCGCCAGCAATATCCGCCACATCCAGACTAACTGTAGCGGCCGGGGCGGCCAAAGTTACAAAACTGCGATTGACCACTTTAACCCCCTGACCGCTGGCCTGAGCATAAAACACGATATTATATCGGGTAGCAGGACTTAAGGTGTAGCCGGTGTAATTTTGACCTGTGCCACTGGCGCTGGATACAAACGGGTTGCCGTTAATATAAATAGAGCCATCCCGCCCGGGATAACGAATCCAGCTGACTTTATAATTCCACATCCCGGTAGTGCTGTTATAATCATACGGCATAACCGCTAGGGTCAAATTATCCTGCTGAAAGATGGTTACTTCCGCATAGCCGGTACTGACTCCCAACACCTCTGCAGTTGCGTGGCGGGGTTGGCTGGCAAGCACGCTACTATCGCCTAGACTGAGTTCTGGATAGGCCACGGCCAACATGCCAGCCGTGCTGCCGGCGGCAAAAAGGACAAAGGCTACGGCTATCGCTGTGTGAATCTTGGCAGTACACAAGGCGCGCCAAAAAGAAACAGGGCTTACTGATTGCTGCTCTGTTCCTTGGGCGCCCGAATAGCGCCGCTGGTAAACATGCGGGTTCATGTTTTGTTTAGACCAAGCTTTGCCGGCCTAATTTTGGACCGTTTGGCTTAATCTGGATTAATTTTATTTTTGTTTCTGTAAGCAAACGCTATTTTGGCGCCTGCCTAAAGCTTCAATTTATTATATTATAGCACAGGTTCGATAATTCTGCAAGTTTTCGGCTTAAACAAAAGAAAAGCGCGGCAGCGCCGCGCCTGTCCGGTCCAAGATTACCCTTCCCCGGCTACCCGGAAAACTTCTTCCACATCGGTTAAACCGGCCAAGGCCTTAAGCAGCCCGTCCTGAACCATGGTTATCATTCCCTGTTCCACCGCAATTTTTTTAAACTCGGCAATAGAGGTATTCTGGGCCAGAATCAGTTTTTGGACAGTTTCGGTATTTTCCATCAGCTCGTAAATTCCCACCCGGCCCCGATAGCCCAGATGCTGGCACTGATCGCAGCCGGGGGCATGATAAAAGACCGGCTTGGGCGGCAATTTGACGCCGGCCGTTTTGGGGATTTGGCCAAGAATTCTGTTCACCCGCTCCAGCAGCTGCGGGCTTAGGGGGGTTTGAATTTTGCAATTCTGGCAAAGCCGGCGCACCAGGCGCTGGGCAATCACCAGGGACAGGGCCGGCGCCGCCACAAACGGTTTAATACCCATATTCAGCAGGCGCGGAATGGCGCCAGCCGCATCGTTGGTGTGAAGGGTGGAAAAAACCAGATGACCGGTCAAGGCCGCCTGCATGGCGGTCTCCGCCGTTTCCTGGTCGCGGATTTCACCCACCATCACAATATCGGGATCCTGGCGCAGGATTGCGCGCAGCCCCTTGGCAAAATCAAAATCAACATTATGATCAATCGGCGTCTGAACAATCCCCTCCAGCTTATACTCCACCGGGTCTTCCAGAGTGATAATTTTTACCCCAGGCTCGTTCAGTTCGTTCAAAAAAGCATACAGGGTGGTGGTTTTGCCGCTGCCGGTCGGACCGGTGGTAATGATCATGCCGTTGGGTTTTTGAATCTGCCGCTCCACTAAGGCCCGCCCCTGCTCGCTCAACCCCAAATCCGCCAATTTCAAACCGGTGGCGCCGGTCCCCAGCAGGCGCAGTACCAGCTCTTCACCGTAGGCGCTGGGCAGGACGGAAACGCGCACGTCAATCGGCTGGCCGAGATAGTAAAAACTGATCCGGCCGTCCTGTGGCACGTTCTCCACATTAAGCTTCAGCTTGGCTAAAATTTTAATCCGGGTAACCAGCGTCCGCTGCAGGCCTTTGACCAGGTGCAGCATATCCTGCAGCACGCCGTCAATGCGGTAGCGCAATTTCATAAAATGCTCCTCGGGCTCCAAATGAATATCCGAGGCTTTGTAATAAACGCCGCCTCCGAAAATAATTTCCAACAGCTGGCTGGCGGTTTTTTCTTTCTGTTTTTCTTCCTCCTGCAACAGGCGCAGCAGTTCGGGATAATTTTCTTCCCGCTGCACGCGCACCACTTCTTCGCCGGCCGGATGCGGCCGCAGCACCTTGCCATAGAACCTCAGGGTCTGTTCCAGGCTCTTGGGCGAAATAAAATACAGGCTGACTTTGTTTTTTTTACCCAGCTCGGCCAGCTTTTCCCGCAGCAGCGGCTGGCCGGGACTGACGGTGCCAATGCGCAAATCCGACTGGTCCTTAAAAAACGGCACCGCGCCCATGGTCTTGGCCTCATCTTCGCTGAAAATTCCCAGCACGCTCAAGTCCACCGGAAAATTATGCAAATCAATATAAGGCAAGCCCAAGGACGCGGCCTGGGCTTGGGTCTCTTCTTCCTGCATTTTGCGATTTAAGTCTGCCAGGCTTTGCTGCAATTCCTGCGGCGAGCCTGACAAAAAGCGATCCGGCATAGCTTTTCTTTTTGTTTCAATCGTCCGCGCGGGCAAGCTGAATGCTCTTTTCCGCTATAAAAATTATATCAAGGGAAGCCGAAAATGACAAAAGGCTAAAAGCCGGTTTTTAAGGCGTCGGTAACTCTCTGTTCCAAGGCCTCGGCGCTCTGGCCGGTTTTCTCCGTCTGCAGCAGGCGATAATGGCCCAAGGTTTGCGGCAAAATCCGGCCGTTTTCTTTCAGCCGGCCCAAAAATTCCGCAGTCGGCAGGCGTTCATGCAAAGCGGCTGTTATGCAAGCACGCCCTTTAACCGGTTCGGCAATCAGCAGTACTGCATCGTAGCCGCTGACGTTGTTCACCAGTTCGGCCAAAGCCGGCAGCACCTCGGCCTCACTGCTCTCCGCGCGCTCAAAATCCGCCGGACCCAAAACTGAACACAAGGCCTTTTGAGCTTCATAAATCTTCAGCCGAGCCAGGGCGCGGCCCCACAGTTTCAGCAAACTCAGCGGCTTGGTTTTGTAAATATTTTTAATCACTTCCTGCTGCCGGCCCCCCAGATTGACCAGATCACTGGCCTTCAAAAAACTTTTGGGCGTGGTCTGCGCCTGCTGGAAGCTGGCGGTTTTATCCACGATTCCCGTAAGCAGACAAGTGGCAATATCTTCGTCTATCAGCTGCTGCTCGTATTGCTGCATCAGTTCTGTCAGGATTTCCGCAATGCTGGTGGCGGTGATATCCACCAGATTGA
>CAZJLL010000015.1:0-3443 GCA_964547145.1 uncultured Candidatus Saccharibacteria bacterium
AGCAGCGGAGCGCGGCCTTTGATTTTTTTGACGTTGGCGTCGCGCGCTACCGACACAATCAAAAAAGGGCGCGGACCCAGACGCCGGGCCTGTCGAAAAAAATGACGGTGGCCGGGATGCAGGACGTCAAAAGTGCCGAATACCATTATTCTAGTTGGCGCACTTGTCTTGTCAGCCGGCATAAATCAGGCAGCCGGCTTAATAATGGCCAGCAGGATCTTCCAGTCACCCTTTCCGGCAAAGCCGGTTAAAACCAGCAGCAGCAGATAGCTGGCGGCGCCAAGCGGCAAGGTCAGCAGCAGCGACTGCTGCCGCAGCGGCCATAAAATTGCCCCCATAGCGGCCGCGGCCAGCAGCGGCCGCAAAGCCGTACGGGCAAACTGGAAATGAGTGATGTTCTTGCGCACAAAATAAAAATAGAACACGCCCTGCAAGCTTTCGCTGGCCACGGTCATGGACGCCGACGCCATAATGCCAAAGCGGGGAATGAGCAGGAGGTTGCCCAAAGTATTAATAACCACATTGGCGCCGGTAATAAGCAAAGCTTTCCTGGTCAACTGGGAAATTACCAGCGAGTTGACGGGAATATAAACAAACAAAATGGCCGGCGCCCAAATTAGCACCGCCAGCACCGGCGCCGACTGGGCATAGCCCTGGCCGGCCACCAGTAAAATCAGTTTTTGCGCCAGCACTGTGCCGCCTACGGCCATGGGCAGCGCCGCCGCAATCATCAAGCGCAGATATTTTTCCAGGTTAGTCCTGACTTCGGCCAGCTGGCGGCGGGCCATCAAACCGGTGAAAAATGGGAACAGGGTGTAAGACACCACGGAAGGAAAAAAACCCAGCAGATCAAAAATTTTATATGCGGCGGTATAATAGCCGGTCTGCACGTAGCCGGCCAGGGCGGTAATCAGCACCACATCAATGCGGTTGTAAATCGCGCTGAAACCGACCAGTAGTGAAAACGGCCAGCCTTTTTTCAGGATCCCGCCGATGAGATGGAAATCAATGCGCGTTACTGCCCGCCAGACATCCGGCTGCTGCACGTGCTTTTTGACGAAGATGCGGTATAGCGCCAAATCCAAAACCCCGAATACCAGCTGGATGCTGGCCAAAAAAACAATATAACGGTGAAAAACGATGGCGGCAAAGATTACCCCGATATTGACCAGGGAATTAAGGACATTAATCAGCGCGACTTTGCGCAGGTCCTGAAAAGCCGCCATTACGGCCAAATAAGGGTAGGTCAGGGCATTAGCCACCATGCCCAAGCCCGTAACCGCAATGGCCTGCAGCACCACAGTGTCGTAATGGCGAAGCCAGGCAACGGCAACGAGCAAAATATAGAGCGCCGCCGCTACTACGACTTCAAAGGAAAAAAAATTCTGAAAATAAACTTTTGCCTGTTCCGGCTTTTCGCTGATTTGCTTGGTGACAAACTGCTGGATGCCAAAATCTACCACGGTGGAAAACAGCAGCACGTAGGACAGAACGAACTGGTATTGGCCCGAACCGAACGGCTGTAAGTAGCGGAACAATGCGAAATAGGCCGCCGCCAGCAGCACCAGGGCGAAAATCCGGGAAAGCGTCAGCCAAAAGATATTGCGGGAAACATGGGTAGGCATAAAAATCAATCTTATTGTAACATACCGGAATGTGCCCTGCCACTATGGTATAATTAAAAAGATATGAAAAATAAAAAACTTGTCTTTTCAGCAATTTTGATCCTACTGCCGTCATTCGGCCTTCCCGCCGCCAGCCGGGCGCAAGTTTCTGCGCCGGCCGCCGCGCTGGCCATGCCGCAAGTGCCGCCGATTATCGCGGCAATCCAGGCCGCCAAAGCAAAACTTGAAAACGTCAGCCTCAACCACGCACTAACGCCGGTCTACAAGAGCGTAAAAAACAAAAGCACCGGCAAGACCAGCAAAACAATCTCCGGCTATAACCTCTCAGCCAAGGATATTGCCCTGGCCATAGCCGATCCGGCAGGCAATATTACCATAACCAAAGGCATGCTGACCGGCAGCAAGGCGTCTTTCCGCGACCCGGCCGTGGATGTGGCCATGACAAAATTCAACGGCGTCAACAGCCGCTTCCAGGTCAATCGGCCGGCCGGCGGCGCCGTGGTGGCTTTAAAATATCTGATTAGCGCCGCGGACTCCGGCAGCCAGAAAGCCATTGAAGCAGGACTGTCAACCGTCCTATACGTCCCGTATTCCGACCAGCTTAATTCGCCGGACGTAATCGCTTATGGCCAAAATTACCTGGATGGGGTTATTGCCCAGGCGGCGCTGCAGCTGCGCAATCTCCCTTCCGCATCCATCCCCGGACAGGCCCTGACCGAAGCAATCCCGCCGGCTATGCTTAAATCGCTGGTTTATGCCGAGCACACCGACAGCAGCGCAATAGCCGCCGGCAATGTCCAGGACGCTTTAGACCAGCTTAATATAATTTTCGCCACCAACCAGGGCGACGCTTATAAATACAGCGTCTCCGGCGACGGCTATGCCTCGCGGGGGATTGCCCAGTTTATCCAATCAACCTACGCTTCGCTGGTCAGCCGCCACCCGGAAGCGGGCTTAAACCCTGACTATGTTGCGGGCATGGCCGACCACGTCAATTCGCTTAAGGCCATGTACCTGCTGCTGGACGATTATGCCGGCGACGTCCGCGCCAGGTCCGGCGGCAATTTTCTGCCCAGCCGCGTGTTTGAATACGGCGCCGCCTCTTACAACGCCGGTGCAACGCGGGTGGCCAAGGCGGTTAGCCAATTCGGAGACAGCTGGAACCAGGACCGCAGCCAACAAATAAGCGCGCAGCAAAACCAGGCAGCGACGCTGGCTCAGCAGGCTAAAACCCTGCAAAGCAAAATTAAAACAGCCAAGGACAAACAAACTAAGAGTTCCCTGCAAAACCAGCTGGCCGCGGTGCAGGGCCAGTTAAGCCAAACCCAGGATGCGGTAGCCAGCCTGCAGGCGGCCAGCCTGAAAAACGAAACACTGAATTATCTGAAAAAAGTTTATGCGGTTGTGCAGTTCTTCAACACCCAAACGGCGGGCTGAAATTAATTGATTATCTGATTAAGCGATTAAAGGAGTTTTAAACCCTAAGTTCTAAACAAATCCTGATATTGTAGTAAGTAGCGGGCAGCAAGGAAATAGGAATCCTAACTTAAAAGATTTAATGATTGAAAGATTAGGAGATAGCATTAGAATTCCAAAATCCAAATTTCCAATCAATTTGTAGTGAGCAGTGAGGGAATAGATGACTTTAAAGGTCAAAGGTCAAATGTTAAATGTCAAAAGTACCTTATACCTTACACCTTATATCCCTACATCCTTAAATCCTTACATACTTATATCCCGTAATTTTGCCAATTTTATTTAATTTTGTTCAATTCTGTCAATTACTAGCCTCTTGTCCCTGGTCTCTTGTTTCTTGCC
>CAZJLL010000016.1:0-8071 GCA_964547145.1 uncultured Candidatus Saccharibacteria bacterium
GGGGGAGAAAAAACCCAGGGAGCTGGACCGGCTGCAGGCCTTAAAGCCGGAGCGGGCGAACCGCACCTTTAGCGTTCAGGTTCAGGTGGCAGAAAAGGGGCCGAATGTGTCCGGCGTCCTCGAAAAGGACGTGATTCGCGCCATAGCCGGGAAACTGCCCCTGCCGGCCCCGGAACGCAGCCAGGTGGAGCTGCCTAAGCCCATTAAGGAGCTGGGGCGGCACAAGGTGGCTCTTAGGCTGGGCGGGGGAGTGCAGGCCGTTATAAATTTATCGGTGGAGGCGGAAAGCTAAAGCAATGGCCGAACTGCCCCAGGAAGCGCAAACAGTCTGGACCAAAAATCCCCGCTTAAAAACTCTGCTGGGCATTTTGGTGTTCGTTTTTATATTCTGCGGCCTGGGTCTTGCGGTGTTCGCCCGGCTGCAGGCGCAATACCGCCAGCGCTTGGGCGAAGAAATAAAAAAAACACTGCCACAGCACCAGGCTGCGCCGGCAGACGGCCGGCTGCAGGTGAACCAGCCCCAAGCCGGCGCTGTGGTCGGACAGGCATTTTCCGTTTCTGGTGTTGCCGAAGGCTGGTTTGAGGGCGCCATTGCCATAAAGGTTTTTGACGGCAATAATGTTTTGCTCTACAGCGGCAATGCGACGGCAGAGGATAATTACAATCGCCCCGCGCCTTTTGAGGCCGCTATTTCCTTGACCGCTGCCGCTACTGCGCCGGCTGGCTGGCTGGAATTTGACGATTATTCGGCCAAGGACGGCAGCCTGGCTTATCAGAAAAAGGTAGAGATAAGCTTTTCCGATTATAGCGCCGCCGGCTGGAAAACTTATAAGAATGATCAGTACGGTTTTGAGTTTCAATATCCGGCCAGGTGGCAATTCTCCTCGGGCAGCATTAAAAATGTGCCAAAGCTGCAGTCGGACGGCAGCTGGTCATTCAGTCCTTACGTGGCGGTCGGCAATCCGCTAAGCGGCATGGCGGTATATTCGTTTTATGTTTTTGTCGGTGCGAATCCGAAAGGGCAAAGCGCCCCGGATTACGTCAAGCAGATGATAGCGGCGGCGCCGGCCGACGGTCCGGATAGCTTAAAGTATGCCAAGGCTTACCCGATTAGCGTCGGCGGCCTGGATTGCTATGAGCTTTATAATTTTTTTGGCGGCGACGAAGGCGATGAACGGGTATATTGCGCCAATGCCAGCCTCGTCTTTACCATAAGTTTTCCCGTCGGAGAAGCTAATCCAAACCTGGCTAGCCCGCAAGCCAACAACCAAACTGCGCAGAGTATGTTACAGACCTTTAAGATATCCGTCCCGGCTGGTGTAAAATGAATACCCAAAAATCATAAATTATAAATCTTAAATTTTAAATATCGCTATGCCTCATCGTCATACAGTGCGCAAAACCAAAAAAGCAGACACCAAATTCATCTTTGTTTCCGGCGGCGTAATTTCCGGCATCGGCAAGGGGATTACCTCAGCTTCCATTGGCGCGATATTAAAGGCCAAGGGCTTTTCTGTCAGTCCGGTCAAAGTGGATATGTATTTAAACCAGGATGCAGGCACAATCCGTCCGCAGGAACACGGCGAGGTTTGGGTAACCAAGGATGGCATTGAAACCGATCAGGACCTGGGCCATTATGAGCGCTTTATTGGGGAAAACATCATGCGGGCGAATTACGTCACCACTGGCCAGATTTACGCCGAAGTATTGCGCAAGGAACGGGCCTTTGAATATAACGGCGAGGACGTGGAGGCTATTCCTCATGTGACTGACGAGATTATCCGGCGCTGGCAGGCGGCGGGCAAGGGCTTTGATTTCTGCCTGATTGAACTGGGCGGCACGGTGGGGGAATATCAGAATGGCATTTTTTTTGAGGCGGCCCGGATTATGAAGTTGCGCGCGCCGCGCGGCGTGCTGCACATTCACGTGGCTTACCTGCCGATTCCGTCTTATTTGGGCGAAATGAAATCTAAGCCGGTGCAGCAGTCGGTGCGGGTGCTTAATAGCATGGGGATTGAGCCGGATATCGTGGTCGGACGCAGCGAAGTGCCGATGGACGACCGCCGCAAGGAGCGTGTCGCCCTGTTCTGCAACGTAGCCAAGGATCATGTGTTGTCCAATCCGGACGTGGCCAGTATTTATGAAGTTCCGGTAATTTTGGAACATCAGCACGCCGGCCAGCTGGTGCTGGACTTTTTTGGCATCAAACCCCGGCAGCAGGATTTGCGCCAGTGGAAACAGCTGGTCCATACCATAAAAACCGTAAAAAAAGAAGTTCATATCGCCGTAGTCGGCAAATATTTCGGCGTGGGCAAATTTCAACTATCCGATTCTTACGTCTCGGTCATTGAGTCAATCAAGCATGCCGCCTGGGCCAATAAGGTTAAGCCGGTGATGCACTGGATTGATTCCACAAAAATTGAGAAAGAAGGCTCGAAAAAAATTCTGGGATCTTATGACGGCATTGTGGTGCCGGGCGGGTTTGGCAGCCGCGGCACGGAAGGCATGGTAGAAACCGTCCGCTATGCCCGGGAAAATAAAATTCCTTACCTTGGCTTGTGCTATGGCATGCAGATGGCCACAATTGAGTTTGCCCGGCACGCGGCCGGACTGAAACTGGCCAATACCACCGAAGTGGACGAAGATGCGCCGCATCCGGTCATTCATATCATGCCGGACCAGGAAAAAAAGCTGCTTAATCGGGAATATGGCGCTACCATGCGCCTGGGCGGCTGGGATTGTGTTATTGTCCGCGGCACCAGGACTGAAGCGGCCTACTTGGCCGGCGGCGTGATAAAAAAGACCGGCCAGGCCAAGATTAACGAGCGCCACCGCCATCGTTATGAGTTTAATAATCAGTACCGCGAACGGCTGGTCAAAGCCGGTCTGGTAATTGCCGGGACGACGCCGGACGGCAAGCTGGTGGAAATTGTGGAGCTGAAGGATCATCCGTTCTTCGTCGGCAGCCAGTTTCATCCGGAATTCCAGTCGCGGCCGCTGGCGCCTCACCCGCTGTTTTACGGTTTTATTAAGGCAGCGGCCAAATCAAAAAACTAACCCGGCAGTATTTGATAACATTAAAAATCCCCAAAGCTTAAAGCTTTGGGGATTTTGAGAATTTTGGTTATTTGGCTTGATCTGGCACGACGCTGACTATGCGCGTACTTTTTAAGTTGCCGTGGAATTTGGCCAGTTTTTTGTTCTGGAACCTCACCAGGCCGTCAGCCAGGGCGTAAAGGGTGGAGTCGCCGCCCATGCGCACGTTTTGGCCGGGGTGGTATTTGGTGCCCTTTTGGCGGACAATCACTTCTCCAGTCTTGACTTTCTGGTTGCCGAAGATTTTTACGCCTAAGCGTTTGGAAACGGAATCGCGGCCTAAACTAGTACTGCCGCCTGCTTTTTTATGAGCCATGGTAGAAAGAGGCTTGGGGAGCTGCGGTCAAAAAAACGCGCGTTCCCGAACCTGTAAGAATTAATTTTTTTCAAAAACAGCGATTTCCCGCGCTACGATTTGGTCCTTGCGGTCGTAGATGGCGGTATTCCGATCAGTCAGCTTCAAAAATTTGAGTTTTTTTGCTAAAATCGGGTCAATAATCGCCACTTGATTATATCCTAAAGCTTGCGCAAAGTCAAGGGAAGGGAAGCGCTGATAATTGTCCCGGCTTTGCCGATAGGCCGGCAGGCAGACGACCACCCGGCCGCCCTGGGGCAGGAATTTGGCGAATTCCTCAAAACAGCGGCGGTAAAGGGTTTCCAGACTTTTAAAATTGGCGCTGATTTCTCCCGGTTTGGGATATTGGGCATAAATCGGCCCCAGCGTGCATTCGGTTACCACCGCGCTGATTTTTTGGCCGGCCTTGTCGATCAGCGCGGCTACTTCCGCCGCGTCACAGGCCTCCAGGCCGTATTTGCCCGGAGCGATTTTGTAGCGGTTGCGGAACCACTCCAGATTTTGTTCACTTCCCTTGATGGCGATTTTATTTATGTCGCTGCCGAACATTTTATAGCCGAGCAGCAGTCCTTCCTGGACTAGTGTGCCAATGCCGCAGAAGGGATCCAAAATGGTCTGGCCGCTCTGGCAGCCGGACAGATTTAGCATAATTTGGGCCACTTTGGGAGGGATCATGCCCTGTTTTTCGTCGCGGACCGGCCGCTGGTAGTCGCGGCGGCCATAGTCTTCAAAATCTTGGACACTGAGGGTTTTTGCGGTATAGACTTTGTCGCTGGCGGCGAGCAGGCAGATTTCCGCGCCTTTTTGCAGCAGCAGATTCTTGGTTACGGCCACGGAGGCCAGCGCCAGAGAATTAAATTCCGGCAAGACCAGGCGCGCGCTGGCGCCCGTTTCCGTCAGGCCGTTTTTAATCATCATGCCCAGCCGTTTTGGTTCGCCGAAAATGTTGTTGAAGTGGGCACCGGATTTGTCCGCCGCCGGCCGTTGCAGCAGCGCATGGTCCAGGACATAAATACTCACGCCAAATTGCAGCTTGCCTTTGTAATCCTTAAAGAATTGTTTTTTCAGGACACTGGGCTTGAAGTAATGTTTGAGTGCAAAATTGATTGAATCCTGTTCCCGTTTTTTTACAGTCTCAACCACTTCCAGAATTTTAATCACGCCGCCCAGCTTTTTTTGCAGCCGGTCGGCCCGCAGCGGCTGCTCCGTTTCAATTACCAGCACTTCCTCCGAGGCGTCTAAAATCTTAACCGGCTGTCCGGCCAGGCCCAAAGCGGCGTCGGGCCGTTCTAAGACCGCGGCCAGTTCGGCTACGGAAAGGGTGAACACCCGCCCGAGGACAAACGCGTACTTCATGAAAGTGTGCTATAATGCACTCGCCAGAGCGATGCTTAGTTATAAGGAAATAAAAATTAAAATTCAGGAAAATAAACCAAAAATAATTTTGGGGATTTGTTTTATTTTGGTTTTTTTGATTGGCTTTGGATCGGGTAAGTACGAAAAACAAATTCAGCGGCAAACCGCCAAATCACAAAATAATTATAGCACAAAAAAGGCTGTTTCGCCAAGTCCGGCGGTGGAAAGGGATAAGGCTGCCGCCGCGGCCCCTGCGGTTGAGCCGGCCGCGGTTGCCACCTCAACCCCGGCAGTCGCCGGAGCTGCCGCCACTTGCCTAATTAAGGGCAATATCTCCTCATCAGGCAGAAAATTATACCATGTGGTCGGCGGAGCCTTTTATAACACAGTCAAACCGGAGCAGTGTTTTAATACTGAAGCAGAAGCTTTGGCTGCCGGCTTTACCAAATCCAGCCGTTGAATAAAAACAGCGGAAGTGCTATTATAATCCTGCCAACTCCTTGTGAAAGGAGATTGGATTGATGAAAGAGGAGGGATGCGCTTTCGTTTAGGTGATGACGGCATAAACAACGCGTTCTGCCGTTTTTGTCTTCACGAAATGGCCATTTGCCTCTGGCCGTAAGTATTCCTCCTCCTTTTTGCCCGCCCTTTCATCTGCAAAGGGCTTTTGTTATAATTAGAGCCATATGCTGCCAAAGATAAGAACCGCCAAACAAGTGTATTTGGACTATGCCGCAGCCACGCCGCTGGATGAGAAAGTCAAAGCGGCCATGGCGCCGTTTTGGCAAAAACAATTCGGCAACCCTTCAGCCCAATACCAGCTTGGCCGGACTGCCCGGCAGGCGGTGGATGGGGCGCGGGCGCGGATCGCCCAGACCGTGCGAGCTCAGCCCAAAGAGATAGTTTTTACCGCCGGCGGCACCGAAAGCGTGAATCTGGCAATTTTCGGCGCGGTTAGAAATTTTCTCCTGGGCGGGGCAGGGGAGCGGCGGAGAAAATTTTCGCCCCACCTGATTGTGTCGGCGGTTGAACACGAGTGCGTTTTAAACAGCGCCCGCGCGTTGGAAGCGGAAGGCTGCCGGGTAACCTATCTGCCAGTTGACCGCCTGGGCCGGGTATCGCTAGCGGATGTGCAGCAGGCTGTCGGCCCCGAGACGGTTTTGATTTCCATTATGTATGCTAATAATGAAATTGGAACCGTTCAGCCGGTAGCGGAAATCGGCCGCTGGCTGAAAACCTACAGGCATAAGTCATTCCGGCGGGGGAAAGAGCCTCTTCTTTTTCATACTGATGCCTGCCAGGCGGCCGGCTACCTGGATCTGGACGTGGAAGAGCTTGGCGTGGATTTAATGTCGGTCAATGGCGGCAAACTTTACGGACCCAAACAGACCGGGTTTTTATATGTTCGCTCCGGGGTCAGTCTAAAGCCTCTGTTGTACGGCGGGGGGCAGGAATTTGATTTGCGCGGCGGCACGGAAAACGTCCCTGGCATTGTCGGCCTGGCTGAATCTGTTGTTGCGGCTCAGGCCGGCCGGGCCAAGGAATCGGCCAGGCTTTCGTCCTTAGCAGCAAAATTTTATAGGCAGGTTAAAGAACAAGTCCCGGGCGTGCTTTTAAATGGTCCTGCTTGTCAGCCAATAAAAGGTGGTGATAAAATTGAACGGCTGCCGAATAATTTAAATTTTACTTTTCCCGCAATAGACAGCGAAGCACTGATGTTTTATTTAGATAGCTACGGTATTGCCGCCTCTACGGCCAGCGCGTGCAGTTCGAACAGCAATGGGGAACCGTCTCATGTACTGCTGGCCATAGGCAAAACCGAGCGTCAAGCCAAAAGCAGTATTCGTTTTACCATGGGCCGGCAAACCAGGCAGGACGAGCTTAATTATGTCTTAAAGGTTTTGACCAGCATAGTTGCCATGCTTTCCCAAGTGGAAAATATAAAATAACTTTTAATTACTCACGTTCGCCAGAGTAAAATAAAAATTAAGCTTTCGTTGGGGGATTATACAAACTGAGTTATATTAAAAGTTGGTTTATAAAATTCAAGTTTTGGCAGGCAGGATGGACTAACTAATTGTTGTAAGCTTCATTAATAAATAAAAACCCCTTGGTTTTAAAACCAAGGGGTTTTTATTTAGGGAAGTGCTAAAATCAGATATTCACCTTGTCGCACAATGTATGTTGTGCGACAAGTGATATATATCAAGGTAGTTGCATTGCATTTGGACAAAAGCTTAGGCCCAGTTCCTGTCCGGAATAAGTTGTGTCTATGCTTTGCGGTACAGTTACCGAAACATTAAGTTTGCAAGCATCGGCTTGACTGATTTTTAGCTGGTTGAGCAATGCGGTTTCGGCAGCTTGCCGGCTTTGGTTTAGCGGTTCGGCTAATAAGGTTATAAGAAAAGAGTTATCTATTTTAAGATTAACGACCTCATAGCTATCCGCCTGGGCCAGGACATAAACGTCGTCGGTGGAGGCGATCGGATGGTCGGTGTAATCTTGGACCGTAACTGTCCCCTGCTGGGTTGCAATATTTTTTGTCGGCCCGGTTGCCGGCGCTGGCTGTAAAAATAGAAAAATTATGGCGCCCAAACCAAAAACTATAAGTATACCGAGGCCGATAATCAAAGGTTTGTTTAAATTTTTCATAAGGGCGGGGCCTTAACAATTAGTTAGCTAGATAGACAAAAAATTAAAAACCGCACTCGTTGGCCCATTGGCTCCAATTTTGTCCGTTATTGGAAAGCTGGCAGGCCGTCTGAATATTGGTGCTTGCGTTGGTAGCAGCCGCGACGCACTGTTGGTAACGGGTTGGGTTTGTTACCACACAGACATGGTTTTTGCTCGTATACATGGCGCTGAAAGCACTGGGACAGTTGAGGTTTCCGATTGGGTGAGCGGTTAAATTAATCTGAAAAAGGCCCCAGGAAACGCTAACTGGTTTGCCATTTAACATTACGACATTGCCGTTTTGGTCGTGACAGATATCCGTGCCACTGGCGATGGTTGGGTTGCCGCCGCTTTCCTTATTGGCGATCATGGAAGCCTGTTGCGCATTATTGCCGAAGCAAGTGCCCTGCAGGTTAGCGGGAGAAATAATACCGCTGCTGGCCGCTTTGCAGGTTCCTCCCCCGCCGTTTCCTGTGCCGCCGCTGGTTCCCGTCCCCGGCGTGCTTGGCGTCACCTGGGCCGGCTGGATGGAATGGAACTCCGTCAGGTCGGGGTTGATGGTCTGCAGCAGCAGATAGCCGGCAAACAGGA
>CAZJLL010000017.1:0-6765 GCA_964547145.1 uncultured Candidatus Saccharibacteria bacterium
AAATATAAGATGTAAGATTTGAAATGCTAATGATACCATTCCGAGCCCGCCCGCCGGCGGGCAAGCTTATATACATATATCCTTATCTCCCAGTAATTTTGTCAATTTTATTTAATTTTGTTCAATTCTTTCAATTACTAGTTTTTCGCCTCTCGTCCCTAGTCTCTTCTTTCTTCCATTCGTTTCAGCTCCGCTGCGGTGATCGTGTATTCGGTATGTTCATCCAGGGCGCGGAGCATGACGCAAACAACGGCGCCAATCAGGCCTACGGTTGCTAGCCAATAAATATGCCAGACCAGGGCAAAGCCCAAGGCAAACACAAAAGCCGAAAGATAAATGGCCAGGCCGGTATTTTTGGACATTTCAATGTCCTGGTAGGCAGGCTTTGGTTTTTGGCCAGCAAGCGCCGATTGTTTTTGCTCCCACCAGTCGTCGCGCGAGGAAACTTGCGGCACGGCAGCAAAATTGTAGAACGGCGGGGGAGAAGGCATGGACCATTCCAGGGTCCGGCCATTCCAGGGGTCGCCGGTGGTGTCGCGGTTTTCGCGGCGCTGGCGGAAGCTGACAATAAGCTGGATGAGCTGGCAGAGGGCGCCCAGGCCGATTACGCACAGGCCCAGGCCTGCGGCAACAAACAGCCATTGCCAGCCGGCCGCATTGTAGTGGTCCAGCCTTCTGGTGGCGCCTAAGAAACCCAAAATATAGAGCGGGCCAAAGGACAGGAGGAAACCCCAGAGCCAGAACCAAAAGGCGCGCTTGCCCCAGGCCTCGTTGAGCTTGAAGCCGGTAACTTTGGGGAACCAGTAGGTCAACCCGGCAAAAATGCCGAACAGCGCGCCGCTGACAATCATGGTATGGAAGTGGGCCACCAAAAACAGGCTGTTATGGAGCTGGTAGTCGGCCGCCGGCAGGGACATGAGTACGCCGGCCAGGCCGCCGAAGGTAAAGCAGGCCAGAAAGCCCAGAAACCAGTACATCGGACTGGCCAGCAGCACCCGGCCTTTATACATGGTGGAGATCCAGTCAAAGAACTGCACGCCGGTGGGGATGGCAATGAATCCGGTCATGATGCCGAAGAAAGCGTTGACGTCGCTGCCCGCGCCCATGGTAAAGAAATGATGGAGCCAGACCAGGCAGGCCAGCGCGGTAACGCCGAAGGCGGCCAGCACCTGCGAAGTGTAGCCAAACAGCTTTTTGCGCGAGAAAGTGGCCACGACTTCGGAGTAGATGCCGAACGTGGGCAGGACCAGGATGTAAACTTCCGGGTGGCCCCACATCCAAATGAGGTTAACATACATCATGGGGTTGCCGCCGAAATCCGCGGTAAAGAAGTGCAGGCCGAAAAAGCGGTCCAGCCAGAGCAGAAAAATGGTGATAGCCAGAATGGGAAAGACGGAGACCACCAAAAACATGCTGCAGAGCGAGGTCCAGACAAACATGGGCATCTTCATCAGGCTCATGCCAGGCGCGCGCAGGTTTAAAACGGTGGCAATAAAGTTGATGCCGCCCAGCAGCGTGCCCAGGCCGGAAATTTGCAGGCTCCAGATCCAATAGTCCACGCCGGTGCCGGGACTGTAGGCAAGTTCGGACAGCGGCGGCAGGGACAGCCAGCCGGCGGCGGCGAACTCGCCGCCGAACAGGAAGAAAGTGTTAATCAGAATTGCGCCGGCCACATAGAGCCAAAAGCCTAAGGAATTGAGGAAGGGAAAAGCCAGGTCGCGCGCGCCAATCTGCAGCGGAATAATAATGTTCATGAGTCCGAACAGCAGGCCCATGGTGGCAAAAAAGACCATAATGTCGCCGTGGGCGGTCAAAATTTGCTGGAAGTGGTCGGCGGAGAGGTAGCCCTGGGCCGCGCCGGAGGCAAGCGATTGCTGCAGCCAGATCATGGCCGCGTCCACTACGCCGCGGAAGAGCATGAGCAGCGAAACTATTATATACATAATCCCGATTTTTTTCGGGTCGGTGGAAGTCAGCCATTCGCGCCACAGCCAGGCCCACTTGCGGTAGTAGGTCAGTAGCGCCGCCACAGCCAAAACGCCCAAGACCAGAGTCCAGGTGCCCGCGATGGTAAACCATTCGTGGGGAAGATCGTTTATAGTTAAGTTACCAAACCAAAAGTTCATGGCTTTATTATTGTTGTGTCATTCCAATCCCAAGCATAGAGAAGTTCTAAACCCTAAGTCCTAAATTCTAAATAAATCCTAATTCTCAATTTTCAAAGGTCAAATGTTAAATGTCAAAAGTATCTTAATATCTTATATACCAGTAATTTTATCAATTACTAGCCTCTAGTCCCTAGTCTCTAACCCCTTCTGGGTACTGAGTACTGCACGCTGTACGCTTGCCCCTCAATGCATCTCCATTCCCGGCATGTCATCCATACTGCCAGGCGTGGCGGAGGGGGTGGGCGGCTCCATATACTTCATCATAATACTATTATAAAGGCTGTCATTGGGATAGGAAAAATAAGCCGGCGGCGCGTCCTGGCTCGGTGTTAGCAGTTGTTGGTATGCGCTTTCAGTCAGGGGCGGGGAGGCTTGAAGCGAATTGGCCCAGGAATTAAAGTCGGCCGGCGGCACGGAGTTGACGGCAAATTGCATGTGGGCGTAGCCGGAGCCGTTAATTTCCGAATTTTGCCCCACGAATTGTCCCGGTTTGGTGGCCATCAAGTTCAGCCTGGTTTCCATGCCGGCCATGGCTGCCATCTGGCCGCCCAGCTGGGGGATCCAAAACAGGCTCATGGGCCCTTCGGCTGTGAGCTCAAAATTTACCGGCACGTTTTGGGGGATCTCCAAAAAGTTGACGGTGGCAATACGCTGCGCCGGATAAATAAACAGCCACTTCCATTGCAGGGCTACGACCTGCACGGTCAGCGGCGGCAGCGGGGAGGGGATGACGCGGGTAGGATCCAGTTCGTGCGCGCTTTTAAAGTTGATAATGGAGATTAGAGCGATAATCAGCGCCGGGCAGGCCCACCATAAGAATTGGAGATGTTTGTGCCGCTCGCCCCAGTCGGGTTCGTAGGCGCGGTTTGCCCCCTCGCGGTAGCGGAAAGCGACCGTATATCCCGTAATAATCACCGGCACGGCAATCAGCAGCATAAGCAGGATGGCAAGAATAATCAGCCGGCCCTGGGCCTGGGCAATGGTGCCTTGGGCGTTGAACAGGCCGAAATTGCCGAAATGAAAAATCGGGTGGAAGATCTGCACCAGGCATAAGACGAGCAGGGCGGCATCTACTAAGCCGATTAGCAGCAGTTTGATTTTTCCCGTTTTTGGTTTGGGTGTCATGCTTCGCGAGCCTTTATGCAGGTATTATAGCACGAAGCCTGGGTTTGACAGATATAGAAAAATTAAGTATAATTATAAACCAATTTTGAAATGAGAGATTTGTCTGGCAAAAGTTAATTTTGGCGGCTTTATCGCTCGTCTCAATTGTTGAGGCGTGTCCGCACGTCACGTTTTGACGGACAACAACTTGGAATTCGGTAGGCTTTAGGCTTTGAAAAAAGCAGAGAGTAGACCGAGGAGGATTTATGGCTCAAAAAAAGAGTAATTTTCGTCGTGGCTGGGGCAAGATGACCGTAATTGTAAATGCGGTCATTGATGCCATCCTTGCCGCTGGCGGTGATGATGGTGACGTGGCTCGGCTGGAGCAGCTTGCGCCACAGATTGCGACGATCACCATCGCCGCTCGGCCGCCACAGGCGCAAACAGAAACAACGGAAGAAGAAGTGGAAGACTTGGGGTGGATTGAGCTTGACCCGGCCGTTTCGTTTCCGGATCGAGTCACGGCTTGCGACTTTAAGGGCGGAGTCCACCCGAACATTACGGCGGACAAATCCAAACTGAAGCGCAAGGTTCGCCGCCACATCGTTCTCTATTCCGGTCCCGGTTCCACGGAAGAAATGCGACGGCGGATAAGGGCGAACGGTGACCGGCCGGGCGACGTGGACGACGGCGCTGGCATCGGCAAAACCTTCCCACAGCGCCAAGAGGGTAACCCACTCGTGCTTTTGGATGAGGGTGCGGTCTGCCTCGATGACAACGACAACCAGTGTGCTCCGGTGCTCGCCTACTGGGTCAGGAAGCGCAAGTTCAGCCTCACTCGGCTCGCTGGTGACTGGAATGACTTCTATCGTTTCCCCGCCGTCCGCGAGGAAGAGTTCTTGGACACTTAGATCCTTGGCTCTTGCGGAAAGCTCTAAGATTCTTGGAACCTTGCAGTTTTTTGCAGGGTTCCTTTTTTTGTTTGTAAGTTGGAAAATTTGCTATAATAAATTCAGATAAATTTGAAAAATCTGCGGTCAAGGCTTCAGATTGTTTATCTCGCACTGTCAAGTTTCAGAGTGCCGCCGGCTATTGGCTTGCGGCAGAGTATTCCTTGGCGGAGAGGTTTCCAACGAAACTCGGTGTGGTGCATTGGTCGGGTTATTCCCGCAAATAAAATACAGCCCTAAGAGAATTCAAGGGGCAGTGCAACAGATGGTGCATTGCACATTTCACGGCGGTCTGCCTCGATGACAACGACAACCAGTGTGCTCCGGTGCTCAACAACTGGGACAGGAAGCGCAAGTTCAGCCTCAATCAACTCGCTGGTGACTGGAATGACAACTATCGTTTCCCCGCCGTCCGCAAGTAAGTTGGAAACAGCCCTCTCTTATACGGAGAGGGCTTATCGTTTTGCTCTCTTGCGTTCTACGGCCGAGAGAATTTTTTTGCGGATGCGGATGGACTGGGGCGTAACCTCCACCAGCTCGTCCGGGCCAATGTATTCCAAGGCAAAATCCAGGCCGACTTCCTTATGCGGGGTAAGAATAATGGCATCATCCGCGCCAGAGGAGCGCATGTTGGTCAGCTTCTTGGTCTTGCAGACGTTCAATTCCAGGTCGCTGTCCACGGAATTCTGGCCAACCACCATGCCTTCGTAGACATCCACGGCCGGGCCAATAAACAGGGTGCCGCGCTCCTGGGCGTTGTTTAAGCCGTAGGCGTTGGACACGCCGGATTCGCTGGTAATGAGGCTGCCGTGGTCGTTGGCGTGGGTGTCAATGTCGTGGACGGGTTTATAGGAATCAAACAGGTTGTTCATAATTACCGTGCCGCGGGTGCGGGTCAGCAGCAGGTTCTTCAGGCCAATCAGCCCGCGGGTGGGGATGAGGTATTCGGCGTGGAGCTCGGCGTTGTCTCCGGAGGAATCCATGTGCTGCAGCTGGCCGCCGCGCCGGCCCATTTCTTCAATCACCGCGCCCTGGTATTCGTTGGGTACATCTATGGTCACGACTTCGTAGGGCTCCATTTTGGCGCCGTTCTCTTCGTGGTAAATCACCTGGGGCTGGGAGACCTGCAGTTCAAAGCCCTCGCGGCGCATCTGTTCAATCAGCACGCCCAGATGCAGTTCGCCGCGGCCGGAGACCAGAAAGCTCTCTGCGCCCTCTTCCGACGGTTCCACCTTTAAGGCCACGTTGGTTTCCAGTTCCTTGTACAGGCGGTCGCGCAGGTTGCGGGAGGTGACGAACTTGCCTTCCTTGCCGGCGAAGGGGGAGGTGTTGACGCCAAAGGTCATCTTAATGGTCGGCGGTTCAATTTCTACGGGTTCCAGATGGATCGGGTTTACCGGGTCGGTTAGAGTCTCGCCAATGGAGACGTCGTCAAAGCCGGCCACGGCCACAATGTCGCCAGCCTCGGCCAGGTCCACGTCCACGGGTTTGAGCCCTTCGTACATCTGCAGGGCGGTTACCTTGCCGCCGTCGCGCTGGCCGTCGGTCTTAATGCGCACAATGTTTTGCGCCTTTTTAACCTGGCCGGAGACGATTTTGCCGATGCCCATCTTGCCCTTGTAGTTGTCGTTGACCAGAGCCAGCACCAGCAGGGCAAAAGGGTCGTCGGGTTTTACTTCCGGCGCGGGGATGTATTTGATAATCGCTTCAAACAGCTGCTCTACGCCTTTGACCGAATTGGTTTGGCCCTTGATGGCGGCCAGGACGCCGTCCAGGTTTTCGCCGGCAATGCCGTTGACGCCGGAGGCGTAAATAATGGGGAAGTCCAGCTGCTCATGGCTGGCGTTTAAGCTGACGAACAAATCAAAGGTTTTGTTGACGGTGTTGTCCACTTGGGCGTCGGGCTTGTCCACTTTGTTGACCACGACAATGGCTTTCAGGCCCAGTTCCAGCGCTTTTTTCAGGACGAACTTGGTCTGCGGCATGGGACCTTCCTTGGCGTCCACCAACAGCAGCACGCCGTCGGCCATGCGCAAAGTCCGCTCCACCTCGCCGCCGAAGTCGGCGTGGCCGGGAGTGTCCACGATGTTGATTTTGGTGCCGTTGTAGACTAAGGAAGCGTTTTTGGCCCGGATGGTGATGCCGCGCTCGCGTTCCAGATCCATGCTGTCCATAATCAAATCCTTCTGGTCGGGGTTGTCCTTGACCGTATGGGTCTGCTTGAGCATGGCGTCCACCAGCGTGGTCTTGCCATGGTCTACGTGGGCGATAATGGCGATGTTTCTAATATTGTCTCGTTTCATTGGCGGTTTGCTTGGCAATTAAAAATGCCCGCTCTGGGCTCGTTTAACTGGTTAAAATATAGCATAAAAGACAGATTTTGTCCAAATTGACAAACAGGGCACCCCTAGTCAAATGGAACAGTTAATAAGCAATTTGTTAAGTAATCATAGGGTGAATTAAACAATTCCGGATGGCTAAATCTTAAGGCAAATTCTGCCACATATTCCGGCAGGTATCCTGGAGTGACATGATGGTACATC
>CAZJLL010000018.1:0-11486 GCA_964547145.1 uncultured Candidatus Saccharibacteria bacterium
CCCGGATTTGCTCAAGCAGACTCTTGAATTCGCCCTATCTTCCGCGGTTCGGGCGCAAGACGCCCCGTTTATGCTGGCTGCCGTTTTACGCAATAACGCCGGTTCTAATCTGGCCTGGGAGTTTATCACCTCACGCTGGCCGGAACTGCTTAAGCGCTATTCTTCGGGTTTGTCCATGGTTGCCCGGATTATCGGTACCTGCGATAATTTTGCCTCCACGGCGCAGGCCCAAAAAATGGCAAAATTCTTCCGCGCCAATCCGGCCCCGGGCGCCGCCCGGAGCGTCCAGCAAGTGCTGGAAAAGATCCGCGGCAATGCCGCCTGGCTGGCGGCTGACGGCCCGGCCATAGCGGCCTGGCTAGAGCAATACCAGCTTTAAAACCGCCGTATTGCCAAAAAACCTGGATTTGCTATAATGAGCAAAGTGATTTTTAAGACCGCCAAGTCCTGAAAGTATGCATCCGAAACTCAAACTTTTTGCTTCACTGTTCGGCATCCTGCTAATCGCCGCCGCCGCTGTCTGGATAGACCTGCCTAAAGGCGGTAAAATCGACCTCAATAAAATCAAGATACCCTATAGCCAGGAATTTAAAACCCACCTTGGCCTGGACCTGCAGGGCGGCAGTTATTTGGTCTATCAGGCTGATTTTACGGATATTGCCGCCCAAGACCAGGCCGATGCCTTAAATGCCGTCCGCGACACGATTGAGCGGCGGGTTAACAGCTTCGGCGTCAGCGAGCCGGTGGTTCAAGTTACAGGCAAGGATCGGATTGTTGTACAGCTGCCCGGGATCAAGGATATTAATGATGCCATCAACCAAATCGGGCAGACGCCTTATTTGGAATTTAAACTGCAGAATCCTAATCCGCCCGCGGCCCAAACCGATGCCAGCGGGACTTTGGAATTGGATGACAGCCAGCAATGGGTTTCTACCGGCCTGTCCGGCAAACAGCTGACCAAGGCCAGCGTGGATTTCCAGCAGGGCCAGTCGCTAAGCAATCAGGTGGTGGTCCGGCTGCAGTTCAATGATGATGGCACCAAGCTCTTTTCCCAGATTACTTCTGAAAACATCGGCAAGCCCCTGGCGATCTTTTTGGACGGCCAGCTGCTGTCAGCGCCGACCGTGCAAAGCGCCATCACCAACGGCCAAGCCGTCATTACCGGCAATTTTACGGTTCAACAGGCCAAGGATTTGGCTACCCGGCTAAATAGCGGCGCGTTGCCGGTTCCCATCAAGCTTATTTCCCAGCAGGACGTTGGCGCTACTTTAGGCAAACAGTCCGTCCAGCAGTCGGTGATTGCCGGTCTGATTGGCTTGCTTATGATTGCCCTGTTTATGATTGTCTATTACCGTTTTCCAGGACTGCTGGCCACCATGGCGCTGCTGATTTATGCTGCGGTTTCCTTTGCAGTTTTTAAGATCGGGATATCTTTTACCGCGGTGATTTTGGTAGGATTGTTCTTTTTTCTGGGCCTGACCGTCAATTCCTGGTTCGGCATCTTAGCATTGGCCAGCTATATTATTTTAATTTTCTTAAACGGCCTGGCGCCGGTAACCCTGACCTTGGCCGGCATCGCGGGATTTATCTTGTCTATCGGCATGGCAGTGGATGCCAATATCCTGATCTTTGAGCGCACTAAAGAAGAAATCCGCGGCGGCAAAGAAATCCATAAAGCGGTGGAGGACGGGTTCGCCCGCGCCTGGCTGTCAATCCGCGATTCTAACGTTTCCAGCCTTATTACCACGGTGATTTTGTATATTTTCGGGAGCCCGTCCATTAAAGGTTTTGCCGTTACGCTGGGGATCGGTATTTTAATTTCCATGTTCACCGCTATCACGGTCACCCGCACTTTCCTTAAAGCTTTTGTCGGCAATAACATTTTAACCCATCCCTGGCTGTTCGGCGTTTCCAAACTTAAGCATAAGCCCGGCGATATGTAGCAGGTCCGTAAGTCCTTTTATTCCTTGCTATCTATCCTTTACACTAGGCAAATCCCATGTTCAACACACTCAAATACTATAAATTCTGGTTTGCGGTTTCCGGACTGATTTTGCTGTTCGGTATAATTTCCCTGTCCGTATACGGCTTGCGCCTGGGCATTGATTTTAAAGGCGGCACGCAGATGGAATGGCAATTCAGCGGGACGGTTGACTTGGGCAAGCTGCAGGATGCCATCCGCCAGGAAAATCTGGGTAATTTCCAGATCCAGACCGCCCAAAATAACAGCTATCTTGTGGAAACGGTCAGTCTGACTCCCGACCAGCACCAGCAGTTGATTGACAAGGTCAAGGCCGGGGCGGGGGATTTTAACGAGACCAGCTACAATTCTATCGGCCCGACTATCGGCAAAGAATTGGAACATAGCGCTTTCTGGCAGTTGCTGTTTGTTTCCTTGGGCATTGTGATTTATATAGGATACGCTTTCCGGAAAGTTGCCAAACCGGTAACCTCCTGGCGCTTTGGCTGGTCCGCCGTTATTGCGCTGCTGCACGACCTGCTTTTTGTCTTGGGCGCTTTTTCCATCTTAGGGCATTTTAAAGGGGTGGAAATTGACAGTCTGTTTGTCACTGCCATGCTTACTGTTTTAGGATTTTCAGTCCACGACACCATAGTTGTGTTTGACCGGATCCGCGAAAATTTGCGGGTTTACGCCGGCCAAAGCATTGAGTTCGTGGTTAATCACAGCATTGCCCAGACTATTGTCCGCTCCTTAAACACCAGCCTGACCGTGTTGTTTGTCCTGCTTAGCCTTCTGCTGTTCGGCGGTGAAACCATCCGCTACTTTGTTTTGGCTTTATTTTTAGGTATTATTGTGGGTACCTATTCCTCCATCTTTATTGCCAGCCCAGTTTTAGTGCTATGGCAAAAGTGGAAAACTAAACAGATTTAAAACCCTCTTGTTTAAGAGGGTTTTTTATTTGTCTCATTATTTGACATAACATTAAGATTATGCTATACTGTTAAAAATTGCCGTTAAGCAAGAAACTAAAGTAATCGGCAAAAACTTTTTGTCCTATGGGAATTTTAGACACGATAATTCAAAATAAGCAGACTGAATCCTTAAGCCAGTTTAAACCCTCCGATATTGTCAGGGATATTTTAGAATCCCTGAAAGAGCGCGATCGGCGGATTTTAAGCGATCGTTACGGCTTAGAGGGCCGGGAGGCAAAAACTTTAGCTGCCATCGGCCAGGAACAGAATTTAACGCGCGAGCGGGTGAGGCAGATTGAAAAAGATCTTATAAAGCAGCTGAAAAAGAACACCCTTCAAAACAAGCAATTTGCCGACAGCAAAGATTTTTTGCTAAACATAATCAGCGAGCATGGCCGGATAATTGCCGAAGAAAGCCTGCTGATGCATTTAAACATAACTGACCAGAAAGAGAAAAGCGCCCTAGTTTTTATTTTGCATCTGATCGAGGAGCTGGATCATTTTATCCATGACAACTATAAAAAAAGCTGGGTCACGGTCCTATTTAACCCCGAACTGCTGCACGAATTTATCCAGCATAGCAAGCGGATATTAAGCGACAAAGACGCGCCTTTGCCGGCTGAAGAATTTTTAGAAAATTTCAAACAGACTGACTTTTACCGCCTGCACCGGGAGGAATTGCCGGATAAGGTTGTTTTAAACTATCTGGAATTGACCGTGGAAATAGAAAAAAACGTATACGGCCACTGGGGTTTGAGTTTGTGGAAAGAAGTTACACCCAAAGACGTCGGCGACAAAGCTTATTTGGTCATGAAGCACCACAAACAGCCGGAGCATTATTCTGCCATTACCGAAATGATTAACAAGGCCAATTTCGACGGCCGGACAGCCTATAAAGAAACTGTGCATAATGAGCTGATAAAAGACCCCCGTTTTATCCTGATTGGCCGCGGCATCTACGCCCTGTCGGAATGGGGCTATAAGCCCGGCGTGGTAGCGGATGTGATTGTGGAGATTCTCAAGCAGGCCGGCCAGCCGCTGCCCAAGGATAAAATTATAGAAGAAGTTATGAAACGGCGCATGGTTAAGAAAAACACCATTTTGGTCGGCCTATCCAACAAGAAATTCTTTAAAAAAGTAGGGAAGAATGCCTACGCGCTGGCTGGCGCCTAAAGCGCCGGCTTGTTTGCCATTCTCCTGTTAAAACAAAATGCAAATCCTTGCGGGAGTGCTGCCGGATTTCGGCGAAATTTTTCATATCGCGTTTTTATTTGTGACCCACGGCGGGTGGCTGTTATTTTTGTGCGGCCTGATTTATATTCTTTGGCGCCTGTACCTGTCTGAAATCCAACACCAGTTTTCCGATAAGCTTAACTGGACCTATTTGTCCATTCGCGTGCCCAAAGAGAACCGGGCCAGTACCCTGGGGGTGGAGCAGATTTTTACCCAGTTGCACGCCCTGCACCGTTCCTATACTTTTATGCAGAAATACGTGGAGGGGGCGACCCAGCTGTGGTATAGTTTTGAAATTATCAGTTTAGGCGGCAAAATTAACTTTGTTGCCCGTATTCCCAGCGAATATCAAAGTGTGTTTGAGGCGGCGGTTTACTCCCAATACCCGCAGGCGGAAATTACAGAAGTGGCCGACTACATGGCGAATTTCCAGTTTGTGCCGGAAGAAAGCGAATACGATGTGTTAGGTTCGGAATTCAAAATGACCGATGATCAGGTTATTCCCTTAAAAACTTACAAAGATTTTGAGCATCCCAGCGCTGAAGAAAAAATTATCGATCCGTTAGGCAATTTGTTCGAATCCCTGGCTAAAATCAATGAGCATGATTTTGTCGGCGTTCAAATCCTGGCCCAACCGCTCGGCGATGAGGAATGGCAGCCCTTGGGCGCACGCAAAGTCCGCCAGCTCACAGAAGAAGAAGAGCCTCATAAAAAAACTTTCTTAGGCGCTCTGCTTTCGCCGCTGGAATGGTTTGCCCGCTTCAGCTATCGCGACGCTATTTTAGGCGGCGGTCACGGCCATGGCAGTGACGAGAATAAACCGCGCAACAATTGGCTGAATATGACCGAGGCCCAAAGGGAGCGGGTAAACCTAATTGAAAGGAAAATAGGCAAGCCCGGCTATAAGGTCAAAATTCGTTTTATTTACATTGCGCCTAAAAACAAAATAGACAAGTATATCCGTTTTTTGATTGTCGGAGCTTTCCGTCACTTAGGTTCGGTGATGACCAACCGGCTGAAGCCGGATGGTAATACCTGGATCGGCGTGGATCCGGTTTTTTCAGAGTCGCTGGAAAGATTTTACCTGGATAAAAAACTGCGCTTCATAAAGACCCGTCACTTAAAAGGCTATGCCAAACGCGATATTCACCTTGGCTCTTCGCAGTTCATTTTAAACGTTGAGGAGCTGGCCACCCTGTATCATTTCCCGATTACGGCCGAAGGAACCACTGCGCCGGCAGCCATAGAAAAAACCGAAAGCAAAAAGTCACAGCCGCCGATTAATTTGCCGGTGGCGGAAGGAGAAATTTAGCCATGCCAGACGAGGAGAACCAAATTACGGTTTTTGCCAAAACCAATTTTCGCAACAAGGAAGTGCCGTTTGGCATCAAGACCGACGACCGGCGCCGGCATATGTATCTAATTGGAAAAACCGGCATGGGCAAGACGACCATGATGGAAAATATGGTCATTCAGGACATTCGCAACGGGCATGGCGTAGCTTTCTTGGATCCGCACGGCGATTCCATCCAGCGTATTCTTAATTCCATTCCCAACAATCGGGTTAACGACGTAATTTATTTTAACCCGGCGGATTTAGATTATCCGGTGGCCTTTAACATCCTGGAGTCGGTTGACCAGAAATTCAAGCATTTGGTGGCTTCCGGACTAATGGGTGTTTTTACCAAAATTTGGGCCAACTTATGGTCGGCCAGAATGGAGTATATTCTAAACAATACGATCCTGGCCCTGCTGGACAGCCCCGGCAATACGCTGCTCGGGATTACCCGGATGTACGTGGACAAGAAGTACCGCAAAAAAATCGTGGATAACATAAAGGATCCGATGGTCAAGGCTTTCTGGACCGATGAATTTGCCAACTATAACGAAAAATACCGCACCGAAGCCATTGCTCCGATTCAGAACAAGGTCGGACAATTCCTATCCAGCGGCATTATCCGCAATATCGTCGGCCAGCCCAGGTCTACCATTGATCTGCGCGAAATTATGGATAAGCAAAAAATCCTGATCATGGACTTATCCAAAGGAAAAGTCGGGGAAGATAATTCTGCCTTGCTGGGAGCCATGCTGGTGACCAAGCTGCAGCTTGCCGCCATGTCGAGGACTGACATACCGGAAGCCGAACGGAAGGATTTTTATCTCTATGTAGACGAGTTTCAAAATTTTGCCACCGACAGCTTTGCCACCATTCTGTCCGAAGCCCGGAAGTATCGCCTTAATTTAATCATTGGCCACCAGTATATCGGGCAGTTGGTGCAGGACCGCAATACCAAAGTGCGCGACGCCATTTTCGGCAACGTCGGCACACTGGTGGTGTTCCGCGTGGGCGCAGAGGACGCTGAATACCTGGTCAAAGAATTTGAACCGATCTTCACCGAAGTAGACATTGTCAATTTGCCTAAGTATCAAATTTTGCTCAAGCTTATGATTAACGGCGTGGCCTCCGACCCTTTTTCGGCCATCACGCTGCCGCCTAACCCGCGTTATTTGACCGGCAATTCTGAGAAAACCATTAAGGTTTCCCGCGAACGTTTCAGCAACCCCGTAGCCGAAGTGGAAGATAAGATTTCCCGTTGGATGGGAGCGGAATTCCACCAGGAATCGGCCGTTCTGATTGGCGAAGAGGAGGCTGCAGCTCTTGCATCCGCGGGAGAATATGTGCCCATGGCAGAAGCGTTGCCGCCTGCGGAGATTCCGGCCGCCGCGCCGCGCCAGGCTGTCGTAAATAAGGCGCCCGCCAAAGAAAGCCCGCCCATGCCCGCTAGAGCACATCAGCAGGCGCCGCGCCAGCACCGGCCCGACAGTAACCGCCCGGCCAAACCAGGCAGCAATCGCAGCGGCCAAAGCGGCAGCCGCCGGCCGCCCGAGAAAAAAGAAAATCCCATTTGGGAAAAAGTTGCCAGCTTGCAGCAAGAGCGGCAAAAGCGCCTGGACACCAAACTGCAGGACAAGGTTAAGGAAATCCTGCAGCCGCGCGAAATTGGCCCGAATGTGCCCAAAACGCCGCCGTCCTCCCAGCCGCCGGAGAAACAGGCGGAAAGAAAAGTCCTGCAGCCGGGGCAGGCGCAGGGCGTACAGCTGGAGTCAGGGGCGAAAGGCTAGTAATTGACAAAATTTAACAAAATTAAATAAAATTGACAAAATTACTTACAAACCAGGGGCAAGTATATAAGGAGTTAAGGATAAGTGGATGTGGGCCTGTCCGCCTAGGAGGCGTAAGGCAGGGTATAGTATATAAGAAGTAAGAGTACTTTTGACATTTAACCCTTGACTTTTAAGGCTTCAGGTTTAGGATTTGTTTAGAATTTAAGACTTAGCATTTAGAGCTTCTTTCAACTGCTTCCTGCCAATACAAAAAATCCCCACAGCTTTGGGGATTTTTTGTATTGGCTAAGTTAAATATGTTTTTTGAGTTCTGCTTCCAGAGCGCTTTTGGGCGCTGCGCCGATAATTTCTCCCACCATCTTGCCGCCTTTAAAAAATTTAAGCGTTGGGATGCTCATTATGCCATAACGCCCTGCTAAAGCGTTATTTTCGTCGACATTCACCTTGCCGATCTTAACCCGGCCGGCGTAAGCCTCCGCCAGTTCTGAAACAATCGGACTGATAACCTTGCACGGGCCGCACCAAACAGCCCAAAAATCAACCAGTACCGGCAAATCAGAGTTTAAAACTTCCTGGTCAAAATTGTTTTCGTTAAGCGTTATTTCCGCCATAATTTTTTGTTCGTGAGAATCATCGGCAGCTGCGCTGGCCGCAGATTCTTAATAATCAAACAGGGTGCCTAATTATCTTATCCACAATGGCAGCCTTTGTCAATAAGGTATAATTATGGTAACAAAAGCTAAAAATTAAAATTTGATGTGGAAAAATAAAATAAAAAAGGCCGCCGCGGCCTGGCTTCCGCTGTTATTGTTTTTATTAGCGGCGGAAAACGCGCCTTATCAGCTCCTGCGCCAAACCGCCGCGCCGGAAAAAAGAGGCCAGGTTCTGGGGGTGAGCACTGTTAATATCAGGGGCGAACTCCCGACACGGACAGCATTAGCCGCCGTTTCAGACCCTGATACCACTAAAGTTCAGGCTGCTAGTTTTTTGGTTTTTGACCTGCAAAGCGGACAAGAGCTATTGTCCCGCGCCCCGGACAAACAAGTGGCCATTGCCAGCTTGACCAAACTAATGACTGCTTGGGTGGCTTATAGCGGCACCAACCTCAATCAAACCATAACCATTACGGCCGCCGACAGGCTTGATGTGAGTCCGGATTTGGATTTGCAGATAGGGGACAAGGTGCCGGCCTTGGACGTATTCAATGCCATGCTCATCGGCTCCTGCAATGATGCTGCACTGGCTTTAGGCAATTTTATTACCGCGCAAACCGGCCAAAGCGCGGTTGAACTAATGAACCAGGCGGCCCAAAAGCTTGGCATGGCCGAAACTCATTTCGCCAACCCCATGGGTTTTGACAGCGCCGACAACTATTCCAGCGCCGCCGATCTGAAAAAACTGATTATGCAAACCGAGCAGCTGGCTGTTTTTAGAAATTTAGGCCGGCGCACCAGTTACGACTTTAGCGGCAGCACCGGCCGGCACTATCATGCCGTGGCTACTAACAGGCTGCTAAGCAGCCATCCGGAACTTGCCGCCATAAAAACCGGTTCTACGCCGCAGGCTGCGGAAGCCATGGCCGCGCGTTTTACTTTTTCCGGCCGCGACGTTGCTATTTTGGTGCTCAGCAGCCCGGACCGGGAAGCCGATTTGCTGAAATTAGAGAATTTGGTGCGGCAGAATTTTAAGACGGACAATTAGTTGGCAAGTGTCATAAATTATAAAACCGCCCTTCGACAAGCTCAGGGCGGTTTTATAAAAGCTAAACGGAAACCTTGGCTTATTAAGCGGAAGGAAAAGCGGCTTTCAAAGTAGCTTCGGCAGACTTTAGCGAGCTTTGAAAAGCGTCAACGGCCTGCTGCACGGAGCTATTTCTGGTTTGGACGGCAGTCTTTAGCTGCTGGCCTGACTTGTCAATTCCTTGCCGGGCCGTTTGGAACTGGTCACGGGCTGTCTGAATCGCGGAAGTAAATTGCTGGCGTACGGTAGCCGAAGCGGTGCCGGCGGCACACTGGCCGCTGGCGCTGGACAAGGCCTGCTGCACAGCGGTGCCGAAGTTTTTAGCAGCAGTTTGCACCTGGCCCTGCCGCGCGGTCATAATAGAATCTAAGCTATTCCAATAAGCCTGGGTGGCGGCGTCCACGGCGGCCGTTCTGGTCCCGGCTGCGGAATTCACGCTGCTTTCAAATGCGGTTACCGCTGTTTTCTCCGCATCGGTAGTAGCCTTAGCTTCTAATTTGGCATAAATTGTCTCTCGATCTGCCGTTTCCTGGGCGCGCAAATCGCTTAATTTTTGCGCCCGATCTTGCTGCAGGTTTTTCAAATCGGTCAAATGCTGCTGCTGGCGCGCGGTAATGTTATTTTCCGCGTTAGTCAGCTTATCGGTGACCTGCGAAGTCAGCGAGGGCAAATTGCTGCAAAACGCATCAGCCGCGGCAGGAGCCTTTACCACGGCGGCCTGCGCGGGCAGGGCGGCAGAAGAAAGCAGCAGAGAAAACAGCGCGGCGGCGGAAATAATCCTTGATTTAATTTCCATTGGGAACCTCCGTCAGGCTGTCAAAGTCAGCCGCATCCGAATTGACAATACTGCTGTCATCGGTACCGGCGACAATTGACTGCTCGTTAGCTGATTCACTGTTTAACAAATTAACGGCATCGTCCGCGCCGTTGACCTGCTGGGCTGCCGATGAAGACTGGCCGCCGGCAGGCTGCTGGACGGACCCGTTATCCGCCGGGGAAGCGGCAGGAGCCTTATTGCATCCGGCGGCCAAAAACAATACGGCGGCCGAAGCAAACAAAATCTTTTTCATTGTTGGCTTGGGTTTAATTATTAACCTCTAATGATATTAATCATACCATAAACAAGTCCTATAAAACAGCTTTTTCCGGATAAAGCTTAAAACCGACAGGCCGCAAAGCGGCAAAAGTTTATAAAAACTTGTTTTTATGGTACAATTATTGAAACGCCGGAATTGCCAGATTGTTTCAGCTTTTTTAAAAATCCGGGTTGCAGCCTATGAGTCATGCGGATCTGACCAAAATTTTTATTTTGACTTCCCTAGCTTTTATTTTTGCCCTCCTGGCCACGCCGTTACTGACTAATTTTCTCTATCGCCACAAGCTGGGCAAGCAAATCCGCAATGACGGCTCTACCCCGCTGTTTTCGGAATTGCACAAACACAAAGCGGGCACGCCGACCATGGGCGGCAGATTGGTGTGGGGGACTTTGACGATTTTTTTCGGCGCTGCCTGGCTGCTGGACCGGGTCCTGCACGTGCCGGGCGCCCATGCGTTTGATTTTTATTCCCGCCGGGAAACCCTGCTTCCCTTTGGCGCGCTATTAGGCGCCAGTGCCGTCGGCTTGGCCGACGACTGGCTGGATGTTCGCCGGCTTGGCCACAAAGGCCGGGGCATGCGATTCCGTTTCAAACTTCTGCTTTATGCTGCTGTGGCTGCTATCGGCGCCTGGTGGTTTTATTTTAAACTTGGATTTCGCGAAGTGTATCTGCCGTTTTTCGGACCGGTCGGCTTGGGTATTTGGTTTATTCCGTTTTTTATCCTCGTGGTCATCTCTACCAGCTTTGCCGTAAACGAAACAGACGGGCTGGATGGGCTGGCCGGCGGCTGCCTGA
Source organism: uncultured Candidatus Saccharibacteria bacterium (assembly GCA_964547145.1). GTDB lineage: Bacteria > Patescibacteriota > Doudnabacteria > UBA920 > UBA920 > PALSA-1336. The sequence continues at coordinate 10,926 of CAZJLL010000018.1, forward strand.
TGGGCTCCTTTTTGGCCTACGGACTTATTGCCATTCTCCAGGGCAAATATGACCTGGCCGCTTTTATCGGCGTGATTTGCGGCAGCTTGCTGGCCTTTTTATGGTTTAATGTTTTTCCGGCGCGCTTTATTATGGGGGATACCGGATCCATGGGCCTGGGCGTGCTGCTGGCAGTGGTGGCATTTTTAACCAACTCGGTTTTCCTTCTGTTTTTAACGGGTTTTGTCTTTGTGGCGGAAGCACTGTCTTTTTTACTTCAGCTGTTCTGGAAAAAAGTCTTTAAGCGAAAATTGTTTTTGTCCTCGCCGCTGCACCATCATTTTGAAGCCAAGGGCTGGCCCGAAGCCAAGGTGACCATGCGTTTTTGGATTATTGCAGGCGTCATGAGCATTATTGGCCTGATTATTTACACTCTCGGTTAAAAATATCGTTGAATTATTATAAAGTCGTTTAAATTAACCGCCGAACCAAGAAATTTGTTCAGTCTGGTGATAAAAAAGGCGATGGTAGTGGTCGGCCCCGGCCGGCCGGGCGGAACGCTGGATGTCGCGGTCCCAGGGG
>CAZJLL010000019.1:0-7898 GCA_964547145.1 uncultured Candidatus Saccharibacteria bacterium
AGACTCAAACATGATTTTCGCCATTTGCCAGCTGATTACGGCCGCGGGCGATATAGACCGTTGAAACAGAAAACCGCTAATCATTCCAACAATCAAGCAAAGTTCAAAACTGGAAACTGCAAGCCCCCTTTTCTGAACAACTGATTCTTCTGCTTCGCGTTTGGCCATATGCCGGCCGACGGCAACGCCCAGGGCAATAAGATGGTTAATCTCGCCCATCTGCGGCCCGGCCGGAATTCCAAAATCGTCAATGGACATGCCCTCAAAGTCATCCTCCAGCCAGGCTCTCCGCAATTGAAGCTCTATCAAACCGCCAATTTCTTCCAGTACCGTCCAGTGTCCCATTATTTGGGACCATTCCGGACGATCTTCCGACGGCGGCAGAACTTCGCCAATTTTCGGGCAAAAAATGCTAAACGGCAGCACCTTCACAGTGCCAACCTGATTTATCAGGATATACCACCGCGACGCCATGCTCACCTCCTGCTGTTTGTTTGACTAACGCAATATTTTACCACCCCAGCCCCTATCCTGTCCACACCCTAAGCCGCCGGGCAAAATTTATTTCCAGAGCCAAATTAAAGCGCGAAAGTCCGGCCCAGCATAGCTGCTGCAGGCCGGACTTTCATATTCTGCAACGGCCACAACTGCGGCAATGTTTCAAGCGGCAGACAGGGAAACTTGCGCTTCCCCGGTTTTCCGATAAAATAAAGTTATGCCGCAAAAATTTCTTACCTTTTATCAGCCAGACCCTGACAGCGCCTTAGCCGAGGCCGGCGAGGCCTTAAACGCCCTGCTGAAAAACCACCAAAAACAGCCGGTCCTCCTGCTGCTGTCCGGCGGCTCCGCTTTTGGCCTGCTGGAATACGTGGGTGCCGCGGCCCTGGGTGAAAACCTGACTATTTCAATGCTGGATGAGCGCTTTAGCAACGATTCAGCCGTTAATAATTTCCTGCAGCTGCAGAAGCTGCAATTTTACGTTGATGCGCAGGAAGCCGGCGCCAGCTTTTTTGGCACTGCGCCGCGGCCCGGGGAAAGCTCCGGCCAGCTGGCCCGGCGCTGGGAAAATAACCTGCAAAGTTGGCGCCGGGACAATCCGGACGGCCTGATTTTTGCCACCCTGGGCATGGGCGCCGACGGCCACACCGCCGGCATCTTCCCGCAAACCGACTCCACGGCCTTTAAACGCGACTTTTACGGCCCAAATTGGATCTTTTCCTATAACGCAGGTGGGCAAAACCCCTACCCCGAACGGATTACCGCCACCATTACGCTGCTTCGGCAAATCAGCCAGGCGCTGGCATTCGTCGGCGGCCAAATCAAACACGACAACCTGGCCGCGGCAATCAAAGGCGAAGGCCAAACCCGCCTGCTGCCAGCCCTGGCCTGGCACGAAATCCCCACAGTCAAGCTGTTTACCGACATTAAGCTCTAGGAAGAGGTGTCCCCTCTTCCATTTTGATTTTATGGTGTAATTAATTTGGGTTTGTGTTAAAATAAAGCTACAAATCAAACCTTCTTACAGAAACAAAACAGTGCCCCAAACCGACTTTACCCCAAATTTGCCGGTGCCGCCGCGGGCTGACGCAGCGCCTGCCAAATCGCCCGCCTGGTTCATGCGGACGATGGCTGACCGTGGCCATAATTCCCTTAAAAAAGCCGGCGAATATTGGCAGAATCTGGGCCCCGGCCTAACCACCGGCGCGGCCGACGATGATCCGTCCGGTATTGCTACTTATTCGCAGACCGGCAGCCAATATGGTTTTCGCCTGCTCTGGCTGGCGGCCTTTTCTTTTCCGCTGATGGCCGTTATCCAGGAAATGTGCGCCCGCATCGGCCTGGTCACGGGACGGGGCCTGGCCGGCAACATCCGCCTATATTACTCCAAGAAGATTCTTTATTTTTGCACCGTGCTGCTGTTTGTGGCCAACACCTTCAACATCGGCGCGGATTTGGGCGCCATGGCCCAGGCAGCCCAGCTGCTCAACCCGGCCCTAAGCTTTACCCTGTTGGTTATTGCTTTTACCGCCTTCAGCCTGCTGCTGCAGATTTTCAGCAGCTACCGGCAATATGCCCAATACCTGAAATGGCTGGCACTTATCCTGTTCGCTTACGTGCTGTCCGCCCTGTTCGTGCATCTGGACGGCCGGCAGCTGCTGCTGCACACTTTCCTGCCGCATCTGACCTTCAGTCCCGGCGAAATTTTCATTGTCTGCGCCATTTTGGGCACCACCATTTCCCCTTATTTATTTTTCTGGCAGACGTCGCAGGAAGTGGAAGAGCAAATTTTAGGCGGCCGCACCAGCCTTAAACTGCGCCGCTCCGCCGTCACGCCGCAGGAACTGAAAAAAATGCGCGTGGATATCTGGTCCGGCATGTTTTTTTCCAATCTGGTTATGTTCTTTATTATTGTTACCTGCGGGGCCACGCTTTATAGCAACGGCATCCACAATATCCAGAGTGCGGCCGAAGCCGCATTGGCCCTAAGGCCGCTGGCCGGACCGTATACGTTCCTGCTGTTTGCTTTCGGCATCATCGGCACAGGCTTTCTGGCCGTGCCGGTTTTGGCCGGCTCCACCGCCTATGCCCTGGCCGAAGCCGCCGGCTGGAAGCAGGGACTATACCGCAAACTGCACGCAGCCTATGCCTTTTACGGCGTCATTGCGGCTTCTATGATTTTGGGCATGGCCATGAACTTTTTCAGGCTGGATCCGATTAAGCTGCTAATTTACTCGGCCGTCTTAAACGGCCTAATTGCCCCGGTCATTCTGGTCTTAATTGTTCAGCTAAGTTCCGACCCCAAAGTAATGAATTCGCACGCCAATGGCCCGTTAAAAAGCGCTTTGGGCTGGCTGATTGCCCTGCTTATGACCCTGGTCGGCGCTGCTACGATAGCGGTACTGATTGTGCCCCGCTGAACCTGTCCTTAGCAGACTTTACAAATTCCCCAAAATCCTTTAGAATATAAACCAAGTCCGTCGGAAATCCCCTATAGTTTTCGGCGGAAACTAAAAGCCCGATTTTGCTAAAAGTCCGCATAAATCACCAGATTAAATCCCCCACCGTCCGCGTCATTAACGAAGAAGGCGAACAAGTGGGGATAATGAAAACCTCCGAAGCCCTGGCTTTAGCGTTGCAGCATGGCCTGGATTTGGTGGAAGTTTCCCCCGTGGCCCAGCCGCCGGTGGTTAAGCTGATTGATTTTGCCAAGTTCAAGTACCAGCAGAAAAAGCTGGAACAGCAGCAGAAAAAGAAGGCCAAAAAAACCGAAGTCAAAACCATCTGGATTTCCATGCGGATTTCCGAACACGACATGGAAATCAAGGCCGGCAAGGTTTCCGAATTCCTGGCCGGCGGCGACCTGGTCAAAGTGGAACTGCGCATGCGGGGCCGCGAACAGGCGTTCGGCGATTTGGGCCGGCAAAACCTGGAAAAATTCCTCACTTACGTCAAGCAGGCCCACCGGGTGGAAGTTCCCCTAAAGCGCATGGGCGGCACCTGGTCAGTCACGCTGGCGCCGGCAAAATAATTTTTAATTTTAAGCTTTTAATTTTCATGCCCAAAGTCAAAACGCATAAAGGCGCGGCCAAGCGCATCCGCAAAACCAAAACCGGCAAACTGCTGGCCCGCGCCACCGGCCAAGACCATTTTAACTCCCGCGAGTCCGGCAAGACCGGCACTAATAAGCGCACCGATTTGGTCTTAGGCAAAACCCATAAAAAACTTGTCCAGGCCATTCCTTACAAGTAACCGTCTCATTTAACCGACATATGACCAGAATCAAACGCGGCGTAGCCGCGCACAAACGCCGCAAAAATCTGTTGAAGCGCGCCAAAGGCTTTGACAACCGCCGCTCCACCAATTTTGTTTACGCGCGCCAGGCCCTGCTGAAAGCCGACGCCTACGCTTACCGCGACCGCCGCAACAAAAAGCGCGATTTCCGCGCCCTATGGCTCATTCGCGCCAACGCGGCCCTGCGTGAAAACGGCACCACCTGGAGCAAGTTCGCCGGCCAGATGAAAAAAGCCGGTATTGCCTTAAACCGCAAAATGCTGGCCGAGCTGGCGGTCAAACACCCGGCGGTATTTGACAAGATGGTTCAAGGATTAAAATAGCGTTACAAATTTTCAGCGCTCCCGCTGCAAACGGGAGCGCTTTTTATTTCCGTCAAAAACCGGACATATGATATACTAAATAAAGAGCAAAGCTGCAAAAAAATCCCGAAACAAAAATCATAAAATAGAGGATTGCTTGGCCTGCCTAACACTGTCATGCATCCTAACCATAACCAATCGGCGCTTCTTCGCCAAGCAGGCGGAGAAACAGGTTTTACATTGATTGAACTGCTGGTTGTTATTTCTATAATCGGCCTGCTCTCCAGCGTCATTCTCGTGTCCCTTAATGGCGCACGCCTGAAAGCCCGCGACGCCAGGCGCATTTCCGATATGCGGCAGCTGGAGACCGCGCTGGACTTGTATTACCAAAACCACTCTGTCTATCCGACCCAGGATCCCAATACCCCCGATTCGTCCGGCCTAATCTGCGGCGGCTGGGATGTTTCCAGCTATAATGCCTTTTTAACCGCCCTGGTGACGGACGGTATTGTGACGCGGGCGCCAGTCGATCCGATTAACAGCAATAACCCAAATGGCACAACCGACTGCGGCGGTTACGCTTACAGGTACTTCCACTATGCCGGCTCTTACTATTGCACCAACCTTTGCCACGGCAAGGACTTTTACGTCCTGGGCGTAAATGCGTTTGAATCCTCGCCGAATTATCAGAGCCCGGGCTGGAGATGCACCAATGCCGACGGCAGTCAGAGAGACTGGAGCGCCGAGTTTGCCTGGGTAACCGCCAAATGCGAATAAGCCAAAACAATGCTCGACCAATCAAACCAAACCAATTACGTCTCTGCCGAAGAAGTAGCCGACTTCCGCAACTTCACGCCGCAGCCGCTGGCCGCGTTCAACAAACAGCCGCCGGCAAATAGCGCTGCGCCCGTCATAAAGCGCGTTCATGTCTGGCTGGCCCTAGCTTTCCTGCTGATTCTTTTTGGCCTGCTATCTTTTCTGATTTTCCATACCGGGACCAAACCGGCCAGCTTGCCTCCTAATTTTGGCCGGCCGGCGGTAGACAGCGGACCAGCTGGCACAAACAGCCGGCCTAAACCATAGAAAAGAGCGTCTTTGTGCAAGACGCTCTTTTGCTGTTTGCAAACCGGACTTTATCGCCTATTTACCGGGTGTTGGTACAGTGCCGCTGGGATTAGCCTTGTAAGCTTCAATCGCCTTAACCACCTGGCCATCGCTCTTTAGATCTTCATAGAACAAGACCTGTTCGCGGCTAATATGCATTTCATCAACCGGGCCGTGCAATTCATTCCCCAGCTTAACCAGGGAAATCTGCGGCTGTTGCTGGGAAGCAGCCTGATCCTGCGGCTGAGAGCCCTGCAGCGGCGGCTGCACGACCTGCAGGTAATAAATGTCGTCCAAGGTAAGATAATTGCCTTCGGCATGGCTAAGCTTGCCAAAGTAGACCTGGCCGTTGGTCAAAAACACGGCCTGATAGCCGGAAGCCCCCAACATGGCCTGGCCGCCCTTATGGAACAACCTGTCGCGGAACAAGACGCCTAAAATTATCAAAACCACGACAATAACGGCTAAAATAATCCAGGCAATTTTGGCCCCGCGGCTGCGGCCGGGCTGCTCTTCGTGCATGGCCGTATCCTGGCGCATCTGATTTTGAGCCGGCATCTGCCCTTGTGGGCGGTTAACTCTAATTTCATCGGGCATAACAAATCCTTTCTTATGGTTAAATTTCGATCTTAAAGACAAAAAACTATTTACCGGTCAACAGCGCAATACGCCAAGCGGCTGGACAAAACCGGGTCCGCGGCTTAAGGCCTGCCAGTAGTTTAATCCGCTTTCACGGATTTTTTTTATCAGTACAAGCAGAAATAATTCGCCCGCGGCGGCAGCCGGCACGGCTGGCCAGCTTTTGGCGGCAATCGGCGAATTCTGCAAGGCAAAAGGACTAAGCCTGGCGCCGTTTGGCACAACTTTTACCGGAGCCGCGGCTGGCTGGCGGACAACCACGACAACCTGGCTGGCCGCCGGCGCCGTAACAGCAAGATTAAAACAGGAGGCTGGCTGATTTAAATTTATTATTTCGTTATCCTGCAACAAACCGCCGGCTGCCGGCAAGCCATATTGGCAGCTCTGGGCCGCACGGGGAGGCAAAACTACTGCTGTCGGGACTGCTAAAACAACCCCGACTTCGGCCGGCCTGCCGGAAACAACAACTATTGCCGCTGCCGGCGCCCCGGCAGATATTGCGACAGCGGGGACAGCAGCGGCCCGGGCGGGCGCTATTGCCGGCAAAGCCAGCAATAGACTTAAAAATATGGAGATTTTGCTAAATTTAGGTTTCATTTACGACGTATACGCTTAATTTAGTATATCATATTCTACCTATAATTATAGTAAAACTTATACACAGAGGTTTGATTTTTTGCTATAATTTTTAAGCATAAACTTTCTTATGGCCAGAATCTATAACGCCAACACAATCAACATCCTCGGCTTTCTGCGCAGCCATCCTGATGCCAGTCCGAAGGAACTAAAAGAACACGCCGGCAAAAATTTAACGGCTAAAGACTTTGCCAATACCCTGTTTCGGCTGGCCAGCCAGGAATTGGCGGTTAAAACCGGCAACGGCGCGACCGCAAAACTCAACCTTACAGAAGACGGCAAAAGACTGCTCAAACAGCTGTTGCCCGAGCGCGACGGAATATGGAAACTGGTCATTTTTGACATTCCGGAAAAGCAAAAACGAATTCGGGTTATTTTACGGGCCAAGCTAAAAGCTTTGCATTTTAAAAAATGGCAAAATAGCATCTGGGTCTCGCCTTATGCCCTGGATGCTGAGATTGAGCAAGAGTTAAAAGAGCTGTCCAAAAAATTCTTTATCCGGCTTATCAAAGCCACGGACATAAACAACACCGATGACCTGAAAAAGATGTTCAGCTAAATTGGCAAACAAAACCCCGTCCTTCAATAATCCACAATCCGCTAAACGGCGGAGGCGGATCAGGACGGGGTTTTTGATTGCAGATATCTTATCTTTAGTAGCTGGCAGCAAGTAGCAAAGGAATAGCAAACCTGATTTAAAGATTAAAGGATTTAATGATTGAAAGATTAGGAGATAGCATTAGAATATCAAAATCCAAATTTCCAATTTCCAATCAATTTGTAGTGAGCAGTAAGGGAATAGATGACTTTAAAGGTCAAATGTTAAATGTCAAAAGTATTCTTACATCCCACCTCCCACCTTTCCGGCGGGCAAGTCTCGGCGGGCAGGCTTATATCCCAGTAATTTTGTTCAATTACTAGCCTCTTGCCCCTAGTCTCTAGTCCCTTGTTCCTAATTCTTACATCCCGCCTCTTCGGCGGGCAGGTTTATATCCCTACATCCTTAAATCCTTACATACTTACATACTTATCTCCCAGTAATTTTGTTCAATCTTGTCAATTACTAGCCTCTTGCCCCTAGTCTCTCGTCCCTGTCTCCCCCTGGGCACTCAACACTCTGCCCTGTACGCTATTGTGTCACTCTCCCCGCCACCAGCTCTCCTACCGGCAAGGAGTTATCGGCAGGGTTGGCCGGGACAACACGGGAGAAATCATTATGGATATGCCAGGAATTGTAGGTAGAGAGGTCAGGATAGCCATGTAAGGTGAAATCTTGGCCGATCCAGTAGATAGTGCCGTCGCGGTTAATGTCTAAGCCGGGCAGATGGGAGGAGCTGGGATTATCTAAGTTGATGGCTTTGGGCAACTGCTGCAGTTCCGGGTCAGTAACTACCAAGACAGAGGAAAAGCTGAAGCCTAAGGCAG
>CAZJLL010000020.1:0-6530 GCA_964547145.1 uncultured Candidatus Saccharibacteria bacterium
GCTCGATCTGACGATTGGCGGACAACCCGTTGCGACCGGCGAAGCGGTGAAGCTTGGCGACAAGTTCGGTCTGCGCGTCACGTCGATCGCCTCGCCTGAGGAGCGATTCCACCCGGCCGCGCAGCATTTCCGCCGCTTCGGCCAGCCGGCTCCGGTCGGCCGGAGTCGGCTGCTTATTGCCAACTGCGAAATCGGCCAACGTTTGTTCCAAGCGCTCGGCCCGCTGCTCACCCGCACTAGGCTGCAAATCTTCCGGACGCTCCCCGTAAGGAGGCATCGGACTCTCCCCTCGCCCTCTTAACATAATGCAATGTTAAAGATTAAACCGCCGCTTTGGCGGCAGCTGCCGGACGCTTGCTGAACAAATATAAATATAAAATTTCCAAAATACCCGCCGTGTTCAAAATCAGCATAACAATAAACCACGGCTTGCTCTGCAGCCGGGCCGCGCGCCACAGCGCCAAGCCTTTCCAGATCAGGCTCCAGACCAAAAGCAGAATGAAATATGGGGCACTGCCGGCATTTAAGCCGACCAAATTTTGCCAATGCATAAATTTTTACGCTTACTGATAAAATTAATGATAAAATTGAACAAATTAATTAGCCATTCTTCAGCGGTATAAAAGGCTCAGCCAGCTCCGATATATCCACGGCGGAGACCCGCGCGCCCTGGGGCCCGCGGCGGCAATATTCCGCCAGAAGCTCCAGCTTGTCCTCGGGGCCTTCCACGTCTACCAGCACGCTGCCGTCCTGCTGGTTCTCGGCCCGGCCCTTGGGCAGATCCAGCTCCACCATTTTTTCATAAATGCTGAAACGGAAGCCTATGCCCTGCACCCGGCCGCTGATTTTGATGTGAACATGCTTGTCCATAATCACCCCTGCAATGCGGTTAAATCCTGCAGCACCTGAGCCGCATGTTCAGCCGGTTTAACATCCTTGTAAATTTTAGCGAGACGGCCGGCCGGATCAATCAAAAACGAAGTCCGGCTGATACCGAGGTATTTCTTGCCAGCCAGGCTCTTTTCACCCCAGACGCCATAAGCCTCCAAAGTCCCGTGGCCCTCGTCGGCCAGCAGGGGAAAAGGCAGGTGGTTTTTATCCGCAAATTTCTTGTGGCTGGCCACGGAATCGGCGCTCACTCCCAAAATCTGCGCCGCCACGCCGCCAAAGCGAGGCAGGTTGTCCCGCAGGCTGCAAGCTTCGGTGGTGCAGCCCGGCGTATCGTCCTTGGGATAAAAATACAACAGCACCCAGCGGCCGGCATAATCGCTCAAGCGGCGCAGGCTGCCGTCCTGATCAGGCAGGACAAAGGCCGGCGCCGGGTCTCCCACTGTCAAGTTCATAGTTTTTTCCTTAATTTTAAAGCCAGCGGCAGCTGGTTCTCCCGCCGGCCGCGGGTAATTATAATTTCGCCCCGGTCCTGCTTATATTCCAGTTTTACGGCATCCCCTGTCTTCAGGCCCAGGTCTTTAAGCATGACCGGCGGCAGTGTCACGGCCGCAGAGTGTCCGGTTTTAAAAATCTTGCGCATAAACTAAAAGTTCTAAACTCTAAGCCCTAAATTCTAAACAAATCTTAACTCTTAAGTGTTAAAAGTCAAAGGTATCCTAGTAGCTAGCCTGCCTCCGCCTCCCACCTTGCCGGCGGACAGGTGCCGGTAGACAGGTAACAAGGGAATAGCAAGCCTAATTTAAAGATTAAAAGATTTAATGATTGAAGGATTAGGAGATAGCATTAGAATATCAAAATCCGAATTTCCAATTTCCAATCAATTTTCAAAGTATCTTAGTTTCCCAATATCTTAATATCTCTAGTCTCTTGTTCCTAATTCTTATATCCCTATATCCTTGCATCCTTAAATACCTATAGCCCTTTCATTATAGTATATTTTTCCCCAAAACCCAACAAAAAAACGGCCCCTTCAGCCGTTTGCCAGTTTATTCAAATTTTCCAGCATTTTCAACCATTCCGGCGGCAGATAATTCTCCCGCGCGCCCGCCGTCACCCGGCGATAGTAATCCTGATTGATCTTGTCTCCGCCGAACTGATCGGCCGCTTCCACGTAAACCCAGGACCGGTATTCTTTTTGCGCCGGACCCGATATGGAGACTTCACCCCGGCCGAATACTTCCGGATAGCCTTCCCATTCATCCAGCGCGGCCAGCGCCTTGTCGTCAATTTCAAACAGCACGCCCCAGACCGACGACTCATCCTTAGGCCGGATGTTAAAATAGCCGCGCAAATCCACCCCGAACTCATAATGTTTGAGTTCGGCCGCACCCACGACCTGGAAGTGCCAGCCACATAGGCGGCGCATGTGCTCCAAGTTCATATTAGAGCCGTAAGCGAAATAATGCATGGGACGGATGGCTTAACTTGGAATGGATTTTTTAATTATATAAAAAATCCATTCCAACCGCAAGGGTGGAATAAATTTAAGCCTAAGGCCGGCTACAGCGTGGTCTTGATATGGGCCAGGGAATATTCCAGCGAGGCTCCGGTTTTTTTGCGCGGATTGAACAGGTTATCCGGATCAAAAATCCGCTTAACCTCGGCAAACAGCTCTGTCACTTTCGGTCCGTACATTTTAGCCAAGTAGGGCGAGCGAATCAGCCCGTCATTATGCTCGGCCGTCAAGCTGCCGTGGTATTTCAGCACCAGATCGTAAACCCGATCGGCCAGCTTGGGAATGATGGCCCGCTGGTCGGGCCGGCTCAAATCCATCAGCGGAATAATATGAAAATTGGCGTCCCCGGCGTGGCCGGCGATGGTATAAATAAGCGAAGGATAGTCGGCCAAAATAGCGTTCAGTTCGGGCAGAAATTTGGGCAGTTCGGCCGGATGCACCACAATGTCGTCAATAAACGGCGCGGTGGCCAGGCCATGGGTGTGCTGCCTGAGCAGGTTAAAGCTTTCCCGCCGCACCACCCAGTATTTTTCCGCTTCCGCGGCGCTGGCGGTTAAATGCGTTTTTAAGCCGAAGCCGGCCCTGACCGCCTCCTGCGCCCGGGCAGCCTGCGCGGCCACCTCCGCCGCGGTCTCACCCGTGAACTCGGCAATCAAAATCAGCTTGGGGATGCCGCCGGTTAGCGTCATCCACATCTCCGGCAAAAACTTCAGGCCCAAGGCAAACAAATTGCCCTTCATGCGCTTAAGCATGTCGGGAAAGAATTTCATGGCCAGCTTAAAGGTATGGTCATCGTAGCTTTCAAAGCTTTCCGGCTTAAACTCGGCCACGGTCTTGACCACTTCGCCCAAACGGGCCAAATCGTTCATAAAAATAACCAGCAGGCCGCTTTGCGGCCGCGGCCGCACCAGCCTGACGCTCAACTCGGTTACCAAACCCAGCGTGCCCTGTGCGCCGGTCAGCAGCCTGGCCAGATTAAAGGTTTTTTTGTCCCGCCAGACCTCCCAGAGCAGATAGCCGGCCGAATTTTTGCTGGTGGTCGGCTTGGCCTGCATAATCGTTTCATAATTATCTTTAATCAGCCGGAAAATCCGGCGATAGATTTCACCCTCCCGGCCCGGCAGCTTCAGCTTTTGTTCCAGCGCCGCCTCATCCAATTCGCCGAAAGTATACTCATTGCCGTCACTGAGCACCGCCTTCAGCTGCAGCACGTAATCTTTAGTCTGGCCGTAAGACAGGGATTTTTCGCCGGCGGAATTGTTGGCAATCATGCCGCCTAAAGTATTCAGGCTTTTGGAGGCGGTATAGCAGGGCAGAATCAGGCCTTGGGCCAAGCTGGCCCGCTCAAAGTCGCGGTAGAAGACGCCGGGCTGGACCGTGGCCGCGCCGCCGCCGGCCCGCTCGCCGTGAATATCAATAATGCTGCTAAAGTGGGCGGCAAAGTCTACAATAACAGAATCATTCAGCGCGCCGCCGGACATATCCGTGCCGGCCGAGCGCGCGGTTAAGGACAGCTCGGAGTGATTATGCTTCTGCGCCGCTGCCCATTTGACCAAAGCCTGCACATCCGCGCTATTCTGCGGCCGGACCACGCAGGCCGGCTCAATTTCAAAAATACTGGCGTCGCGGCTGTATCGGGCCAGCGTCTCCTTGTCCGTCAGCACTTCGCCTTTGATTTGGGTTTTGATCTGGCTAAAGTCCGTCACGATAAGCAACTTAAAAGTTGTCGCACTAAGTCCCTCTCCGTATTATAGCAAATTCCGCAGCGGCTCTCAGCGCCGGCCGGCGGCAGCCCGAAAGTCGCGGATTTCGTAAATCATATCCTTGCGCTCCACCACCAGGCGCCAGCCATGGCGCCGCGCGGCGGCGGCCAGCTCCTGGTTGGGATTGAAGGCAATCGGCCGGCCCACCAATTTAAGCATGGCAATGTCGCTTTCGGTATCTCCCACCGCCAGCGAACGGCTCAGGTTCAGCGCCGGATAGCCCCCGACCAGCTGCCGGATTACCTTGTCCTTGCGCAGCGCCGGATCCAAGTTCGCCACCCGGCCGGTAAATTTGCCGCCAGCCACTTCCAGTTCCGTGCCGCAGAACCAGTCAAAGCCCATTCCTCTGGCATATAGCTCCACTATATAAGAGGGCGAGCCGGAAATGGCCGCCAAAAAATAATTCTGCCGCCGGCACTGCTTAATCAGGTCGCGGCTAAAGCGATAGACGCGGTCCTTTTGCTGGGCAATGACCCCGGCCGCTACCCGGCGGGCCCGCTTCAGGCTTTGCCCGGCAATCCGCCGGTTGTAAATTTCCACCACGCGATTTATGTAAGCCTGATAAGTCCCCTTGCGGTCCAGCCATGCCAAGTATTCCCGCGACATCTCGCGCAGGGCCGTCTTGGGAAAAATGCCCGCGGCCACCAGGGCGCGGGACAGTTCAACTACCAGGCTGGAACGGAAGATGGTGCCATCTATGTCAAATACGGCAAGCCTGGTTTTAACCATAAAATTAACGATGAAATTTAAAAATTCTAACTCCAAAAGCGGCGGCTAAATTTACCGCCTGTTCCCGCGCCGGGCCGGCCGGCAGGGTTTGAAACAGGTCATTGAACCGGCTGGTCAGCATATTTTTGGCCGGCTGGTCCATGGCGCCGGCATACTGCTCGGCTTGCTGATATAATTTTTTGAACTTTGTCTGCAGTTCATAATCCACCACCCCGCCCGCAGTTTTTGTAATTAATTTCTCCTGTAAAAAATCCAAAAACCCGGTTTCGTTGCCGCTCTCAAAATTAAAGCGCTTCTCCGGCCGGCGGTAAAGATCATGTTTGTCGCTGTCGTCCTCCTCCGCCGTCGGTTTTTCTTCCACACGGCGGGAAGCGGCCGAGCCCCGCTCCGGCCGGGCCCCAGAAGAGACCGGCTTTTCGCCCGCTTTCTTCTTGTCCGGTTCCATTTCCGGAAACAAATAAAGAGATCCATTTTCCTTATTATTTGTCATGCCCCTATTATAGCCGATGCCGCAAAAGAGGCAAGCGAAGAGCATAGAGGGATCAGAAGGGACTAGGGACGAGAGACAAGTAATTGACAGAATTGAACAAAATTAAATAAAATTGACAAAATTACTGGGAGATAAGTATGTAAGGATTTAAGGATGTAGGGATATAAGAATTAGGAATAAGAGACTAGAGATATTAAGATATTGGGAAACTAAGATACTTTGAAAATTGATTGGAAATTCGGATTTTGACATTCTAACACCTTATCTTTAAATCTTTGAATTAATTTTTGGACAAATAAAAAGGCAGCTCTGGCAAGCTGCCTGCAGACATGTGTGAAGAGAATTATCACTTGAGCTTTGGTCTGGAATTTAGTCCGTGCCAGCGGATATAGCCGCGAAGGCGGCAACCAAGTTGGAGTCGGGTCTTAGAGAAGTTCCCCCAAGGGAGGGACTTCCTCCTATGGAATGTCTAAATAATAGGGCCGTGTTTGGTTTTTGTCAAAGGATGGTCCTGGGAATAAGGGACTAGAGGCGAGGGACGAGAAATTTAGAATTAAAAAATTGCGGGCTCCTTAAAGCAGGAGCGCCGCCAGGCTTAACCCTTAGTCCGCCGACTTCGAATCTCGGCGGCCAAAGCAGATACGTATCAGCGCCGGCCAGGCCAGTGGCGTATTGCCGCCGCGTCTTCCAAATGCCGCAATTCCCTTGTTGAGATGTTGGGGTTGGTTTTGGTTAGTGCCTCCGGTCCCACTTCTATCTTTTCCCGGCAGGCACCAAGAATGGTCAGAGAAAAGAACCAAAAGCCAATGCCGATCTGCACCCACGTAATTGCATCGTGATACTGTACTTTATGCATGGCAAATAGCCATGCAAATACCACACCTACTGCAACGCCAACCAGAAGCCACAAAAAGAACCACAGTGGCATCCTGACCGAGGGAATGGTGATGTACCTCTGCATCTTTCTCTCCTTCCGACTCTCATCTCCCCTTATAGGCTTAGAGATTTTAATAGTATACTTTATATACCACTCTTTGTCAAGGTCAAAGGTATCCTAGTAGCTAGCCTGCCTCCGCCTCCCACCTTGCCGGCGGACAGGTGCCGGTAGACAGGTAACAAGGGAATAGCAAGCCTAATTTAA
>CAZJLL010000021.1:0-5145 GCA_964547145.1 uncultured Candidatus Saccharibacteria bacterium
TAGGCAAGCTTTCAGCCGCCCTGCTCGGCGCCCTGCTGTTTTATCTGACCGGCAGTTTTGTGGTATTATTCATTTTAGCAGCCGTTTACAGCCTTTTTTATATGTACATCTAGATAGGGATATAAGTATGTATGGATTTAAGGATGTAGGGATACAAGAAGTAAGATATATGATGTAAGATGTAGGAAATAAGAATTAAAACATTTCCTTACTACCTGCTACTTACTACTAGCTACAAAAATACCTTTAACATTTGATCTTTGAAGCTTAGGATTTTTTTAGAACTTAGGATTTAAAGTTTAGAGCTTGTCCTTCTGTCATCCCAACTTTGCCACGCCGATTCTTGTCCGGCGGACAGGTGACGGTAGGTAGCAGTAAGTAGTAAGAAAAGAAATCATATGAAATACCCAAATATAGAAAAACAAGACTCTAAGCTCTATCAAATCATCAAGGCGGAAGAGCAGCGGCAAAAAGAGGGGATAGAGCTTATTGCTTCAGAAAATTACGTCAGTTTGGCGGTGCTGGAAGCCATGGGCAGCGTACTGACCAATAAATACAGCGAGGGCTATCCGGGCAAGCGCTACTATGGCGGCAATGAAGTCATTGACCAGGCCGAGAACCTGGCGGTGGAGCGCGCCAAAGAGCTGTTCGGCGCCGAGCATGTGAACGTGCAGCCGCTGTCGGGCAGCCCGGCTAACCTGGCCGTTTACATGGCGCTGCTGCAGCCCGGCGACAAGGTCTTAGGTTTCTCTTTAGACCAGGGCGGGCACTTGTCCCACGGCCACCCGCTGAATTTTTCCGGCAAGCTTTATACCATTGTTCCGTATTTTGTAAAGAAAGATACGGAGATTATTGATATGGACGAGGTGGAAGAAATTGCTTTGCGCGAAAAGCCCAAGATGATTCTGGCAGGTTTTAGCGCCTACAGCCGGGATATGGATTGGCAGCGGTTCAAGGAAATAGCAGACAAGATTGGCGCTTATACCTTTGCCGACATTGCCCATATTGCCGGGTTGATTGCCGGCAAGCAGCTGGCTTCGCCCGTGCCGTATTTTGACGTGGTTTCCACCACGACGCACAAAACTCTGCGCGGTCCGCGCGGCGCCATGATTATGTGCAAGGAAAAATTCGCCGCCGCCATAGACAAAGCGGTCTTTCCCGGCGTGCAGGGCGGTCCGCACGATCACATTAACGCGGCCAAGGCTGCGGCCTACGGCGAGGCCCTGCGGCCGGAGTTCCAGGAATACAGCGCGCAGGTTATCAGGAACGCGCGGGCACTCTCGGCCGCGCTGCAGCAAAAAGGCTACCGGATTGTCTCCGGCGGCACAGACAACCACTTAATGCTTATTGACGTGTTCGGCAGCAAGCAAATTACCGGCAAGGAAGCCGAGCATGCGCTGGAGGCCGTAAATATCTCCATCAACAAAAATATGATTCCGTTTGATCCGCGCAGGCCCTTAGACCCTTCCGGCATCCGTTTGGGTACGCCGGCCGTTACTACCCGCGGCGCTAAGGAGGCTGATATGGAGATTGTGGCGGAGTTGATGGATCAGGCGCTGGCCTATAGGAGCGACGAAGCCAGGCTGCAGCAGATTAAACAGCAAGTCAAAGAATTCGCCCTAAAGTTCCCGGTACCGGGAATCGATTAAATTAATTAGAAGATTAGCTGACTAATTGATTAAGAAAGTCCATTATATGGACAAAAAAGAGCTTCAGGATAGAACAAAGAGGTTTGCTCTAAGAATAATCAAATTAGTCAGGGCTTTGGGGAAAGATAGTAGCGGGAGAATTATCGGCAATCAGTTGTTGAGATCGGGAACCTCGCTTGCTGCCAACTATCGAGCCGCATGCAGGCCAAAGTCAGTAAAGGATTTTATTTCAAAACTTGCAATAGTCATAGAAGAAGCGGATGAGACAGTTTTTTGGCTGGAAATTTTGATTGAGTCGGGAATGGTCAAACAGGTTTTGGTTGCGAATTTATTGGACGAAGCCAACCAGCTTACCGCCATAATGGTAGCAACACGGAATTCCACTATAAAAAATCAAAAAAGTAAATCGCAAGCCTAATCAATTAATCACATAATCAACTAATCAGATAATGACAATATATATGGGAATTTTGCGGGCGTTAGTATTGGGTTTGGTCCAGGGTCTGGGAGAGTTTTTGCCGATTTCATCGTCTGCTCATTTGGTGTTTGTGCCCTGGCTGTTTCGCTGGCCCGATCCGGGCCTGGGCTTTGACGTTGCCCTGCATTGGGGGACGCTACTGGCGGTGCTGATTTACTTCCGCAATGACGTTTGGCTGCTGATTCGGGGTTTTATCCATTCCCTGCTGCCCTCCACCCGCGACTTAAAAGAGAATATTTACCAAAAATTGTCCTGGCTGCTGGTAATTGCCTCGGTGCCCGGCGCCATTATTGGCTATTTGCTGGAAAGCAAAGCCGAGTCGGTGTTTCGCAACCCTCTGCATATTGCCGTAACTTTAGGCGTGTTCGGCGTGGTTTTGCTGGCCGCCGACCAACTGAGCCAAAAAACCAAAAATCTGGACCGGATTACGCCCTGGGATGCCTTTTTAATCGGCTGCAGCCAGGCTTTGGCCGTTGTACCCGGGGTTTCCCGCTCCGGCTCCACCATTGCCACCGGCCTGGGCCTGGGTTTTAAGCGCGAGGATGCGGCCCGGTTCAGTTTTCTCATGTCCATTCCGATTATTTTCGGCGCCGGCCTGGTCAGCATCAGGCATTTCCATGACGGGGCCAGCAGCGGGGAACTGCTGGTCGGTTTTGTTACGGCCGCCGTATTCGGCTTTTTGTCCATTAAGTATATGCTGCGCTACCTGGCCCGCCATGATTATAAAATTTTTACCTGGTACCGTCTGGTCGCGGCGGTTATTGTCATGGCCATAGCGGTTTGGCGGAAATAGCATGGGAATTGCCGATCAAACCTATCTCCGCTGGCAAAAGCGCTTGCAAGACAACAAGGTGTTCAGGCGGTTTTGGACGTTGGCCGGAGTATATATTACCGGATTTTTTTATCTCGGTATTGTATTATGTTTTGTTCCCGGCTTAAGGCCGATGGTGTTTTTGGGATTTGCCTCCTTTGTCTTTGCCCGCTTTGTGATTTGCGAAGGGATTTATTTTTTTTATAAGAAAGTCAGGCCGTATCAAAACTTGGGTTTTTTGCCCCCGATTGCCCCGCTTTTTTTGTCTTTTGATGAAAAAAGAAGCAATTCGTTTCCTTCAGGTCACGCCGCCAGCCTTGCCGCCATTTCCGCCGTTTGTTTCGTATTTTCCCCCCTTTTGGGGATTTTGGGATTTGCGGCGGCTATTTTAAACGGCGCGGCCAGGGTAATTTTGGGCTATCACTATTTAAGCGATGTTCTGGCCGGCTGGGCGGTGGGTATTTTTTCGGCCTGGGCAATGGTCTTTTGGCTGATGCCGCTGCTCTTTACCAGGTAAAGGATTTTTGGTAAGCTTACGGAAGTTAAAGATCCGGCAGTCCTGTATGGCTGATGCCGCTGTGGTGGAATTGGCAGACACGCACGACTCAAAATCGTGTGCCGCAAGGCATGTCGGTTCGACTCCGACCAGCGGCACCATTTGTACAGGATTCCCTTTCCGTTTTTTGCAGGCGGATTATAAAACTAATATGGACGGCATAACCCCGCAACCGAATATCACAATCCAATCGCTGGACCAGGCCGGTCCGGCCGTTGCCGCCGCCGGCGCGCCGGAAGAGGCACTGCCCGCCGCGCCGCCGGCGCCGATTTTGCCGCCGGCGGAAACCGAAAAGGTTTCCTACCAGGACGCGCAGATTCAGGAAATTGAGGTGGCTAAAATCGCACCCAATCCGTTCCAGCCGCGCAAGGTGTTTGAGCCGCACGCGCTGAAAGAGCTGGCCGATTCCATCCGCGAACACGGCGTTATCCAACCGCTGGTGGTCACCCGCACGGCATCCGGCTACGAAATCGTCGTCGGGGAGCGCCGGTTCCGGGCCAGCCAGTTGGCGGGCCTGGAAAAGGTGCCCGCTATCATAAAAGAGGCGATGGTGGACCAGACCAAACTGGAAGTTGCCTTGATTGAAAATATCCAGCGGCAGGAACTGAACCCGATTGAAGAGGCGCAGGCCTATGACCGGCTAATGAAGACGTTCAGCCTGACCCAGGACCAGGTGGCCAAAAAGGTCGGCAAGAGCCGGCCGGCCGTGGCCAATACCGTGCGCCTGCTCAATCTGCCGGCGGAAATCCAGCGCGGCGTGATTGAGGGAAAAATTACCGAAGGCCACGCCCGGGGCATTTTGGGCCTGGCCGATCCGGAAAAAATGCTGCTGATGTATAAAGTGGTTTTGGAGCAGGGCTTAAACGTGCGCCAGGTGGAAGCCAAGGTGCGCGAACTGACCCGCGCCCGGCAGATGGACGCCGCGGCGCCGGATCCCAAGCTTATGGCTTTGGAAAGCGAACTGCGCGGCCGCCTGGGCACCCAGGTGCGCATTCAGCGGCAGGGCCGCGGCGGTAAAATTACCATTGAATTTTTCAGCGACGAAGAGCTGGACGAGCTGGTGCACAAAATGGCTGAGGAACGCCGGGCCAGCGAGGGCGGCTACCTGACGGTGTAATGTGGACAACTGGCTTGACAGTTTTGGCCTTACGGGTATAATTTAAACAATTATGAACCGATTAATTAGCCGCAAGCAGAATCTGAATCTCCCGGTCTTTATTAAGGCCATTGTTTGCTCTTGTCTTGCGGGCTAAGGTGATTATTTGGTAAACAAATCCAAAACCCTAGCCCAAACCGGCTAGGGTTTTAAACTGGCTTGAAAGCGGACAAAAGTTTTTCCACGGGAAAATTTTTGTGTGAGTTCAATCCAATACTAAGGAGAGGGGAATGGAATGATGGAATGTGTCATGTGTGGGGAAGAAACCGGCGCCGAAGGTGCCTGCTTGTGCAGCAACTGCATTGCAGTCATTATGGAGAGGAATTATTTTGGCCATCAGCGGCCGGTTTCACTCACCGTTGCCACGCCTGTGGCGGAAACAACTGTCGCTGGCGACGAGCCTGTTGCCGTAAAGGTGCGGCTGCCGCTGGATAGCAAGGAGGATATTCTTTCTTTAGCTGCCGCTTTAACCACGGCAGTACCCATTAACACAAA
>CAZJLL010000022.1:0-6632 GCA_964547145.1 uncultured Candidatus Saccharibacteria bacterium
TCCAAAACTCCCGGAATCCCTTACAATACTTCAAGACAGGCGCTTCGCGAGCGGAGTGCTCCACCACAAACCATTCGCCTCGTTCTTGTTCATGGCGCAGCCACAACCTACGAGGCCATCACTTGCGGAATTAGTCAAACAGACGAAAATTTTATTTAAAAATAGCGAGCACCCCGATAAAAGTTTCGGGGTGCTCTTTGCTTAGGGACTTAGACCGCGACTTGGTTAGCCACATAGCTGACTAAGTAAAGCACTTTCGTCAGTTGGGGCCGGTTTGGGGGCAGTTTTTCAACGGCGGCCAGCAGCAGCTCGCGCAGGGACCACTCGTCCATATCCTCAATGTCCTGCGCCGGCTGGCCTACGCCGGACATCACCAGGATTGCCATAGCGACGGATTGAAGTTCGCGCAAGTCAAACTTCTTCAAGGCGCCAACGACCGGCGCCATCTTTTTCCTGTCAGCAGACGTCAATGTCATAGCACCCCCTTTTAATCAAAGCAAATACACCTCGGATTTTAAAGCCTCTGAAACAGGCTGTCAAATAATTTAAATTATCGTCGCACTGGCCACTTTGTCGCCTTCGTCCAGCCGCATAACGCGCACGCCTTGGGTAGCGCGCCCCAGCGTGGACACGGAATTCAGCGGCGTGCGGATGGTCTGGCCGGCTTTGGAAATAATCACCAGGTCGTGCTCTTCGTTGTTATTGAGAATATACATAAAAACTATCTTGCCGGTCTTCGGAGTAATTTTCAGCGTCTTAATCCCGCTGCCGGCGCGCTTCTGCACCTTGTAATAACCCAGTTCCGTTTTTTTGCCCAAGCCGTTTTCCGTCACTATCAGCACTTCCAGGGCCTTAACCTCCGCATCCATGCGGATAATGTCCATGCTGATAATCTGGTCTCCCTTTTTCAGGCGCATGCCGGTAACGCCGGAAGCGCTGCGGCCCAAGGGCCGCACGTCTTTCTCGCTGAAGCGGATAGCCTGGCCGTTTTCCGTGGACAGCATCACCTGATCTTCGCCGGAAGAAGTTTCCACCCATTTAAGCTCATCGTCGCCTTTCAGGGAAATGGCAATCATGCCGCTGCGCCGCACTTTGGCGAATTCGTCGCGCGCCGTCTTTTTTACCAGGCCGTTTCTCGTGGCCATGACCAAAAACTTGGCCTGGTCCTTTTTGGCCAATGTCAGCACCGCCTGGGCGGTCTCGCCGCTTTGCAGCTGCAAAAAGTTCACCAAAGCCTGGCCGCGGCTGGTGCGGCTGCCCTCGGGCAGCTCGTAAACTTTGGTCTGGAAAACCCGGCCCTTATTGGTAAAGAACAGGATATCGTCGTGGGTGTTGGAAGAAATAAGTTTGTCCACGACGTCCTCTTCCTTCAGCGTCTGGCCGATGACGCCCTTGCCGCCGCGGCTCTGCGTGCGGTAGGTATCCGGCGCCAGGCGCTTGACGTAGCCGCTCTTAGTAATGGTAATAATCACATTCTGTTCGGGGATCAGGTCTTCGGCGCTGAACGTGCCGATGGCACTCTTCACTACCTGGGTGCGCCGTTCGTCGCCGTATTTTTCCTTCAATTCCGCCACTTCCTCCCTGATGATCGCCAAAATCTTTTTGTTGGATTTCAATATGTCTTCCAGTTCGGCGATCAGCGCTTTCTTTTCCTTCAGTTCATCTTCAATCTTCTTGCGTTCCAACCCGGCCAGCGTCTGCAGGCGCATTTCCAAAATCGCGTCGGCCTGGATTTCCGTCAGCTTAAACTTCTTGATCAAATTAACCTTAGCCTCTTCCTTGGTCGGACTTTTGCGGATGGTGTTGATGACTTCATCAATATGGTCCAGCGCCTTCTTCAGCCCCTCCAGGATGTGCTCGCGCTCCTTGGCCTTTTTCAGCTCGTATTCCGTGCGGCGGCGCACCACTACCTGGCGGTGCTCCAGGTATTTTTCCAGCACGGTTTTCAAGTTCAGCACGTGCGGTTCAATGCCGTCCACCAGCGCCAGCATGTTCATATGAAAAGTTTCCTGCAGCTGGGTATAGGAAAAAAGCTGGTTCAAAATTTTATTGGGCAGGCCTTCCCGCTTGATATCAACGACAATTCTCACGCCATCCTTGTCTGATTCGTCGCGCACGTCCTTGATGCCCTCCACTTTTTTGTCCCGGACCAATTCCGCAATCTTCTCCAAGAGCGTCGCCTTGTTTACGCGATAAGGAATTTCGTGCACCAGGATCTGGAAAGCGCCCGACTTGGTTTCGGTAATTTCCGTTCTGGCGCGCATGACAATACTGCCCTTGCCCGCCGCGTAAGCGGCCTTGATGGCGTTGATGTCGTAAATGATGCCGCCGGTGGGAAAATCCGGTCCCTTAATGAATTCCAACAAATCTTCTGTGGTGGCTTCCGGCTCTTCAATCAGCTTAATAATAGCGTCGCAGACTTCGCCCAGGTTGTGCGGCGGGATGTCGGTGGCCATGCCGACGGCAATCCCCAAAGTGCCGTTAAGCAGCAAGTTGGGCAGTTTGCCGGGCAGCACCACCGGCTCCTTGCGCGTGGCGTCATAGTTGTCGCGCCAGTCCACGGTTTCCTTGTCCAGATCCACCAGCAGCTCCTCGGCCAAAGCGGACATGCGCGCTTCGGTGTAGCGCATAGCCGCCGCGCCGTCGCCGTCCATGGAACCGAAGTTGCCCTGGCCGTCTATCAGCGGGTAGCGCATGGCAAAATCCTGCGCCATATGAACCATGGAATCGTAAACCGCAATATCGCCGTGGGGATGGTATTTACCCAAAACGTCGCCGACCACCGCGGCCGACTTTCGGAATTTCACGCTGTGGCGCAGCCCCAGTTCGTGCATCACGTATAAAATGCGGCGATGCACCGGCTTTAAGCCGTCCCGCACGTCCGGCAGGGCGCGCTGGACAATCACGCTCATGGCGTAATCCAGATAGGACTCCTGCATCTCGGATTCAATAAAGCGGGGCTTAACCAGTCCCACGTCGTCGCTGAGTTCGGCTTTGGCGTCTTTTGGCATAAATGCTCAATGCTTGCTTAATTGCGATATTTGGCTAATTCGCTGTCCAGAAGAGAGATAAGGCGGTTGACCGTAAAAAAATATTGCATGAAAGGATAATCAATCGGCTTGCCGACGTCCGCCTGTTCGGCGGCGCTCAAGGAAAAGGTTTCGTCAGGAAACAGCAGGGGTTCAAAAGTGGCCGGCGCATCCTTCAGGGACAAGGGCAGCCGCTGGCAGAATTCACCCAGCTGGCGGACCGTCTTTTTACGGGCGGCCGCATCCAGGCCCAAACCGGCATTAGAATGCTTTCTTGCCCGGCTGTCCCGAATCACGTTTTCGTAAAAACTTTTCCGCTGCTCCGCATAACGCTGCCTGGCACCCTCCTTTAAATCCGCCGCAGCCGGCGCCAGGTGCCCGCCGAAGCCCAGCGCGGCTTCCTTTTCCCAGGCCTGTTTCGCCCGCCAATAGGGGCCAAATTTGTCCTTGGCCTGCTGCAGCCAGTCGTGGATTTTACGCAGCCGTTCCAGGAAAATTTCGGCGTCCCGGCCGTTGTCTTTAGTCGTAAAATCCCGCAAAAATTCTTCTTCCCTGCGATGCGCTTCATCCTCCAGTTCCTGCCGGCCGCCGCGTCTGAATTCTTTCATTTGTTGTAACTGCTTCTTATGTCATGAAAACTCCGGCCGATGGTTTCAAACAGCTTTAAGTCCATACCGACGTGCTTCTGGAAAGGTGAAGTCAGAATCCACAGCAAGACCAGCACAATACACGCCGCTGCCGCTGCCAGCCAGATTATCCTGATTTTCGCCGCCTGCGGCAATTTTTGGATTTTCTCCAGCCAGGACATAACCGCGCGCCTATCTTAAAGGGTTTAAAATCACCAGCTTAGCCCCCTCCTCCACCAGGTCTTTTTTGCGCACCGTCAACTTGTCCATCTCCTCTTTCTTTCCGCCCATTTCCTTGACGAATTTATCCAGGCCGTCCAAGTCAAAAATCAAACCGTCCATTGTATAGGGGGAAGGGATAACGATCTTCGGTTCCACCTCATTGACCGCCTTGCCGGCGGCGGCGGCGGACATCACGGTATTACCGCCCACGGGCAGGATCAAAATGTCAATGTCGCCCAGCTCTTCCAGTTCTTCTTCCTTAAGATTGAATTCCTTGATATGGGACAAATTCAAAATCCGGATGTCCTCGCTCTCAATCAAAAAAACCGTCACGTATTTGTCGCCCTGCCTTAGAGGTATGCCGGTCACCGCCACGCTTTTGACGTCGTAATCGCCCGGGTCGGTGATGTCAAAATGCTCCCCGGAAATGCCCGAGACGGCCGAATAAAGTTTGCTGTTTTTTTCCGCCAAAATCAGGACATCCGCGGCCCCGCGGGGCGGAGTCAGGCCGGAGTCTTTATGGAAAGGGTCGGTGATAATGGTGGCTTCTTTGGCGGTGATTTTAAAGGAAGAAAGGCCGAAATACTGAATTTGCATATACACGCAGTATAGCCGATTTAAGGCAAAAAGTGAAGCCTGTTTCAGGCCTTGCCAGGCCCGGCATTTTAGGCTATAATCCCTATGCTTATTCGGCGCAAAGCGCCCCTTTAACAAACATTCTTAACCCCGGATAAGCCTATGTAACGGGCGCCATTAACAAGTAACCAAAATCGAAAGGTTGTAATTGGACAACGATTAGCCGTTGTTTTAATTTTGTCTTTTCGGCAAATTTTGTCCGATTTTACCTGATTTTATTTTGGTCAATTAAATTATTTATGGCAGAAGAAATTACAGCTATCCAGCCCGCTCCCATTCCGGCGGCGGCGGCCAAGGCCACGACCATGGGCGACTTGCTGGACAGCGGCGTGGAAATTAAAGTGCTGAAAGCCGGCGATATGGTGGAAGGCACCCTGATCTCCGTGGGCAAAAACGAAGTTTACGTGGATTTGGAAGGCTACGGCATCGGCGTGGTCCGCGGCCGCGAACTCTACGACGACGAAGCCACGCTGGCTTCCTTAAAGCCCGGCGACAAAATTTTCGTTTCCGTGGTGGAACCGGAAAACAAGGAAGGGATCGCCGAACTGTCCCTGCGCCAGGCCGGCCAGGAGCGCGTCTGGCAGACCCTGCGCGACAAGCTGGAAAGCAAGGAAGTTATCCGCACCAAGATCTTGGAAGCCAACAAGGGTGGTCTGATGGTGGAAATAAACAACGTCACTGGCTTTTTGCCGGTTTCCCAGCTTTCCCTGGAACACTATCCGCGCGTGGAAGACGGCGACAAAAACCGCATCCTGTCGGTGCTGCAGAGCTACGTCGGACAGATGTTTGACGTCCAGATCATTACCGCCGACAGCGACGAGGAAAAACTGATTGTCAGCGAAAAAGCGGTCTTTGAAAAAGAAATGGAAAACCGCCTCGGCCAGCTGAAAATTGGCGAAGTCGTGGAGGGCATGGTAACCGGCGTCGTGGATTTCGGCGCTTTCGTCAAATTCGGCGAACTGGAAGGCCTGGTCCACATCAGCGAGCTAGCCTGGCAGAGAATTGAAAATCCGAAAGATATCGTCAAGGTCGGCCAAAAAGTCCGGGCCAAAATCATTTCCATAGACAAGGGTCGCGTAAGCCTGTCCATCAAGCAGTTGCAGGAAGACCCCTGGCTGGAAGCCGTCAAAAAATACCAAATCGGCCAGGTAGTGAGTGGCAAGGTCACCAAGGTTATGCCCTTTGGGGTCTTTGTGGAGCTGGACAAGGACATCCAGGGCCTGGCTCACCTGATGGAGCTTTCCCACGATCCCATCAAGAACCCGGAAGAAGTCTTAAAAACCGGGGAAGAACGGGAATTCAAGATCATTTCCATAGAACCGGCCGAACACCGCCTCGGCCTGTCCTTAAAAGCACTGCAAGCCAATCCTAAAGCTTCCGCCGAGCCGGCCAAAACCGAAGCGCCGGCGGCTAACTAAATAATCCGGCCGATACAAAAATCCCTCCCGCAAGGCTCTGCTTTGGGGAGGGATTTTAATTTTCAACTACATCTGTTTCGGCATGGCCGCGGTTGACGAGCACATTTTGCAATTGCTCTTATGGGTGAACAATTCATAGAGAGCCGCGAGGCCGACCAGAATATAAATGATTCTGGATACCATCATGTCCATCCCGCCGAACAGCGAACCTATGTCCCATTTGAATAAACCGACCAGCAGCCAGTTCAGGCCGCCGATAATGACCAAAATCCAGGCGATTATGTGTAAAGCTTTCATTTTATTCACCCCCTTCCCACAGTCTTTTTTGTTTCCGGATATTTACTCTGTCGCCCCCAGTATAGCTAAACGGCTCCAAAAGCGCCAGCAAGTTATCCCCCGCGGCGTCCGGACGAAAATGCTACCAGCCGAACAACTTGCCGACTTCTTCAGGCGCTTCGCGGCGGCGGGCAATTTTAATCTCGCCGTTCTGGGCAATCAGCTTAGCCGGGCTGGACAGCAGGCAGTGGTGCGAAGCTAGGCTGTCCTGGTAGGCGCCGGTGTCCAGCAGCGCAATATACAGCTCGTCGCAATCTTCCAGCCGGGGCAGCAAGATATAGCCGCCGCCGTTGGTGTATTTGTCGTCGCTGTCGCAGGAGCTGCCGGCCAGCCAGACTTTTTCCAGCTTTTTGGCATTCATATAA
>CAZJLL010000023.1:0-8778 GCA_964547145.1 uncultured Candidatus Saccharibacteria bacterium
AACCATTATTGCCATAGCTTCATTACCGCGGCCAGAGGCAAAGCCGCCTAAGCAGGATAAAAAAACGGCTGACATCCGGCGAATTCGCAAAGAAACGGAAAATGCCGTCGCGGCCACAACTAAAGAACAGCGGCCGGCGCCAAAAACGAAACACATAGAACCGAAGGAAGGACAATTTACTTACCCCAATTCTAACGCAGAACTGCTTGCCGCCCCGGCCGGATCGCTGACCGAAGCGGAAAATGTTCCAAGCGGCAATGACAAAACAACTGCCCCAAAAACCAAATCGACGGCTAAAACAGTCCCCGGTGTAAAAATGAACAAGATTAATTCGCAAACCACACCGGTAATAAATGAGGCTGCCTTGCCAATGAACTGGCAATTCAACGAAGGATCGGCCGGTCAAAAACCGGTTTTAGCCGATGCCTCGCCGCGGCAATCAGAGCGGAAAATGCTGACAGAAAGACGCCTGCGGGACGTTGCGGTCAAAGAAACCATCCCGACCCCGGCCCAAACCGGACCTTTAATCTCGGCCAATGCTGAAAACAAAGCAATAACCATCTCCAGACCCGATTTGACAAAACTAAGTTTGAAAGAGCCAGACATGGATCTGCGGGAACAAGATACGGCCCCTGATATCTCCGCCCCCCCGGTACTGCAGAGATTGAACCTCGCCGCGGCGGCCGCCCCTGCTGTCAAAATCCATAAGTCCGGCCCGCAATCGGTCCAAAGGGAAATCCGGGATGGCGAATCCGCCTCAAATTTTTCCGCCGCTGAAACGGATTATGGACAAAACCAAGGCCCCGCCGCCATTATTTCCGCCTTAAGGCGGATAACTGAACCCAGCGTCCAAACGGCAGCGCCCCAGAAAACCGGCGAAATACGCCCGTCCCGCGAAGCAGCCGGGGTTCCCCTGGCAGCGCAAGCCGAAATCCGGCAAGTCAGCCAAACCATAAGTGCGCTTACGCGCCTGCTGCCCCGGCGCCCAGAAAACGAAATCACCGCTTCCCGGCCGGTGTTGCGCCCTGGCCTCACCGCCAGTTTCAATCCGGCCGAACGCAAAACCTTCCCCGCAGCGCCCGCCGGCATAACAAGGCGTAAAGGACCGGCGCCTCAACCCGCCATAAAAATCGCCGCGCCGCGCCGCGCCGGCTTTCCCGGTTTGGAAGAAGACTTAGACCTGCCCACAACCGGTCCGGCGGCTTCCTCCCTGGTTCAGTTGGCCGTTTAACTTATTTTTCATCTGACTTATGAACGACTTTGCCAAAATCAGCTACTTTGATCTAAAACTGGAAGCCCGCAGCGGCCGGCTGCCCCAGGCAGTAGGGCTGGAACGGGAAACGGCGCGCTTAAACCGCATCCTTTCCCGGCGGCTCCAGCACAACGCTAATCTGACCGCTCCCATCGGCTGCGGCAAGACCGCGCTGATTTTTGGCTGGGCGCAGCGCTATGCCCCGCAGCCGCTTTGGCGAAACAAAAAAATCGTCCTGCTGGACAGCGCCAACCTGCAAAAAATCGGCCAGCTGCCGGCGGGCGCTCTGGCCAGCTATCAGGAAGCTTTTGCCTCCCTGGAAAATAGCATTGTGGTGCTGGACAGTTTCGGAGAAATGATTTACCAAAGCCCCGCCGCCCTGCAAAACTGGAACACATTGCTCAAGCCCCTATTTTTTAAGGACGGCATCAACTTTATCTTAAGCATGCAGCCGGAAGAACTGTCCTGGCTGCAGGACAACAAAAGCCATTTCCTCAGCCACTTTGAAATAGTTAGGCTGGAGCAGCCGGAAGAGGATGCAGTAATCGCCATTTTGCAGCAAAGCGCGGCGGCGCTGCAGCCGGCCGGCGGAATATCTTACGAGTTATTCCGCCAAATCGCCCGCCTATCCGCCCGCTTTCCGGCTTTAGGCCAGCTGCCGAAAAGCGCCCTGCAACTGCTGGACGAAGCCCTGGCCGAAAGCGGCGGCCATAATTTAAGCAAAGATATAATCGAGCGGCTGGCGGCGGAAAAAACCGGTATTCCCCTAAGCCGGCTGACTGCCGACGATAAAGATACGCTGCGCCGCCTTCCCCAGCAACTGACTAGCCAGGTTATTGGACAGCAGCCGGCGCTGCAGCGCCTGGCTGCCGTCATCCAGCGGGCCAAACTCGGCCTGCGCAGCCAGAACCGCCCCTTAGGCTCATTTCTACTGCTGGGACCGTCTGGCGTCGGTAAAACGGAAACGGCCAAAGTTTTGGCCGAAGCGCTTTACGGCTCGGAGAAAAATTTTTTGCGCATTGATATGTCGGAATTCGGGGAGAGCCACAGCGCCGCCCGGCTGCTCGGCAGCCCTGCCGGATACGTTGGCTTTGAAGAAGGCGGCCAACTGACTAACCACTTTAAAAATTATCCTTACAGCTTGCTCCTGCTGGATGAAATTGAGAAAGCCCACCCCAAAATTTTTGACATCTTCCTGCAGATCTTTGACGACGGCCGGATTACTTCGGCCCGCGGCGAAACTATGGATCTGACCCAGAGCATTATTATGGCCACCTCCAACCTGGCCGTAGCGGAAATTTTAGAGGGGGCGACGGCGGGACGGGATGTCAATTCTCCCGCCTTCATTAAAACTGCGGTTATGCCGCAGTTGCTGCGGCATTTTCGCCCGGAATTTTTAAACCGATTTGACGAAATTATTATTTACCGGCCGCTGGATGCGGCCGCGCTGACGGACATCGCTTTTCTGGAAATTGCCAAAATTGAACGCCGCATGCAGGAACATAACATAAAATTTTCAGTCAGCGCGGATAATCTCCGGCGCAAAATTGCCGACCTGGCCGATCCCCGCTTCGGTGCCCGTCCGGTCAAGCACTTTATTGAGGAAACCTGTGAAAACCTTATTACCCAAAGCCTGCTGGCCGATAATTCCTAAACCCTTATGCCTGCCGCCGAACTAAACGAACAATCAATCTCCGAAAGCAGCCTGCCCCGCCGGCTGATGCTGGAACAGCTAAAACCCCACCTGTCGCGCAAACGGTATTTTGCGCTGGAAGAGAAACTGGCTGCAGAGGAAAAACAGCTGCGGGACATCTTGGATTGGCGCCTAGGCCGGCAAAACCGGCTGTCGCGCTTTACCTTTATCCTGGACCAACACTATTTTGAACAAGAATTTCTGCCCACACCGCCGGCCAACCGACAAGCAGATAAAAAACCGACATTAAACGACATGCTATGAGCTACGTCACTTTGGGCAACAATATCTTTCGCGGTAAAGCCACCCCTATCCAGTTTCTGGACGAGGATCGCCTGCGCCATATGTACCTGATCGGCAAAACCGGTGTGGGCAAATCAACCTTGTTGGCCAATATGGCGCTGCAGGACATTATTAATCTTAAAGGCTTGTGTTTTATCGATCCGCACGGCGAAACCATAGAGTGGCTGCTGTCGCGGATCCCGGACAGCAGGCTGGAGGATGTGGTGCTGTTTGATCCCGCCGATACCGAGCACCCGGCAGGCTTGAACCTGCTAGAAGCGGGAAATGAGCGGGAAAAGAACTTCCTGGTCTCGGAACTGATTGAAATTTTCTACAAGCTGTTTGACCCGCAGCGAACCGGCATCATCGGGCCGCAATTTGAACACTGGCTGCGCAATGCGGCACTGACCATTATGGCCGATCCGCAGGGCGGCAGCCTGCTGGAAATTCCCAAGCTGTTTACTGACAAAAGTTTTGAGCGGCAGAAGCGGCGGCTGCTGACCGACCCGCTGGTCAAAGAATTCTGGAGCGGCCAAATGGCCAAGACCGCCGATTTCCACAAGAGCGAAATGCTGAATTACTTCACCTCCAAGTTTGGTCATTTTCTCAATGACTCGCTCTGCCGCAACATTATCGGCCAAACCAAAAACAGCCTCCATTTTGAGGAGTTGCTGGCGCAGGAAAAAATTCTGCTGGTTAACCTGTCCAAGGGCAAAATCGGCGAGCTCAACGCCCGTTTCTTGGGTTTGATTTTGATTTCCAAGCTGCAGGCAGCCGTGCTCAAGCGCGCTTACCTGGCACCGGGCAGTTTTCCGCCGTTTTACCTTTACGTAGATGAATTCCAAAACCTAACCACAGATACTTTTGCCGGCATGCTGTCGGAATCGCGCAAATACGGCTTGGGAGTGCATCTGACCAACCAATATTTTGCCCAATTGCCGGAATCGCTGCGCACTGCGGTCTTGGGTAATGTCGGCAGCATGATCGCCTTCCAGCTTGGCATTGAGGACGCGGAAACCCTGGCCAAAGAATTTGCGCCATTTAGCAAGGCCGACCTTGTCAATCTGGAAAAGTATAATTTCTACCTTAAGCTAATGTCCCGCGGCCAGGCTACGCCGCCTTTTTCCGGGGTCAGCCTGCCTCCCCTGCCCTCCGCCGCCGAAAGCGTTGGACCGTATATCAGGCAGCTTGCTCAGCTGGCCTACGGCGCTCCCCGCCTGCTGGTTGAACAGCAGCTGGCTTACCGGTTAAAGCTCTGATTTATCCCCA
This sequence comes from uncultured Candidatus Saccharibacteria bacterium, assembly GCA_964547145.1. GTDB lineage: Bacteria > Patescibacteriota > Doudnabacteria > UBA920 > UBA920 > PALSA-1336. The sequence continues at coordinate 4,497 of CAZJLL010000023.1, forward strand.
ATTAAAATCCCTGAGTGAACCATTCGCGCGAATGGGTCACTCAGGGAAAATTGATAGCCGACAGATAAAAATAGGCGGAGGGTCTTTGCTTAGCTGTTGTTTAAAGCGCTGTCCAGAGCCTGTTGAAAAGTGGCAAACGGCTGGGCGCCCACAATCACCTGTCCGTTGATAAAGAAAGTCGGAGTTCCGGTTACGCCGTCTTTGTTACCTTCGGCCGTATCATTCTGCACCGTAGTCAAAGTCGCATTGCTATCCAAGCACTGGTTGAATTTATTTGTGCCTAAGCCCAGTGTGCCCTTGTTCAAGCCCAAACTATCCGCATATTTTTCCAGACTGGCCTTATCCAAACCGGTACCGTCATCCTGGCCGTTCTTATAAAGCAAATCGTGATAATCCCAAAACTTGCCCTGGCGATTGGCGCATTCCGCCGCCACGGCGGAAATTTGCGCGTTTACATGGAATGGCAGCGGATAATGGCGGAAGACCAGTTTCACTTTGCCGGTATCAATGTACTGCGACTTAATTTGCGGATAAGTATCCTGCTCAAAATTCTTGCAGTAAGGACACTGAAAATCACCGAATTCTACCATGGTCACCTTGGCATTCTTGTTACCCAAAGCAGGTTCATCGTCGCGGGCGGCAACATTAACCGGACCAGTCGGCGCGGTTTGCCCCGTTATAGCCGCCTGGCCGGCCGGCGCGACGGCGCTGGGGCCGCTTAAGCTTACCGGCAAGTTTTTTACCACCAGGCGGAAACCATAAAGAACGCTGACCATAACCAGCACTGCGCCGACAACAATGCTGGAGGCGATAATGCGGGCAGGCCGCAAGGACGGATCGGCCGGCAGATGGTGGTGCGGCGCCTGCTCTTTTGTTTCCGGGTGTTCATGCTCACTCATATGGATGTTTTTCGTTTATTTTTTAACTAAGCCTTGCAGTCATTCTAGCCGATAATGCTGCCCGGCGCAACTTACAGGCCGCGCCCCACCGCTGCGGTGATATTTTTCAACCCGTCCCGCCTAAGCAGACGGGCCAAGCCGCGGTTTATTTCCGAAACAGCCTGGGGGCCCAGATAAATCATACCGGTAATCAACTGTAGCAGAGAGGCGCCAAGGCGAATTTTACGATAAGCATCCTCAGCCGTAAAAATCCCCCCGCACCCGATAATAATAAATTCACCCTTGGTCTTTTGATACAAATAAGCAATTTGGCGATCGGACAATTCCCGCACCACGCGGCCGGACATGCCGCCAAAGTCCGGCAACCGGGTTTCTCGCAAATAAGGATTTTGCCTGTCCTTAGCCAAATTGGTGGAAACAAAGCCGGCCACGCGGTAGCGGCGCGCAACTTCCACTATACCATCAAGGCCGGCCGGGGACAATTCCGCCGGCATTTTCAAAAACAGCGGCCGGCTGTCTTTGATGCTGCGCAAGGCAGCCAGCAACTTATCCAACCGTTCCGGCGCCACGAACGGCTCGCCGCCATAAGCGTTGGGACAGGAAATATTAACGGTAAAATAATCCCCCACGTCAGCGGCCACAAAGGTACGGTAAGCCGCGAGGTAATCGGCAATGCCGGCCTCCTCCGCCACCGTGTCCGGCGAATTAGTCTTAGCCAGGCTAATGCCTAAAGGAAAGGCGGAGGTCCGGCCCTGCAGGCGGCCGGCGATTGCGGCAGCGCCGTCATTCTTCAAACCGTAATTGACCAGCAGGCTATCCGACTGGCGCAGGCGCCACAGCCGCGGCCGGCTGTTGCCGGCGCAGGGCCGGCCGGTCACCGAACCAATTTCTTCAAAACCGAAGCCCACCGCCGGCAGGATTTGCGTCAGCCTCCCGTCCTTGTCAAAACCGGCTGCCAGTCCTACCGGATTGGCAAAACTCAGGCCTGCCACGGTCTGCCGCAGCGCGCCGTCGCCATAGCCAAAAGCGGCGCGGGTCAACGCCCGGCCAAAAGCCATGGCGCCCATCCTTTCGCCTAAAGCGGTCATCTGATCGTGCACTTCTTCCGGATCGCGCAAAAAAAACACCGGCTTCAGTAGCGTCCTGTAGCAAAACCCTAAAATGGCGTTGCGCAAGCCTGTCCAAAAATCTTTCATATATTATACAATTATTATATCCCGCTTCGGCCGCCTTAACAACAGCCCGCTTCGGCCGTAGCGGCGGAAGCGGGCTGTTGTTTTAGGTATACTTTAGGCTGGAATGTTCAGGACAAAACCAACCTTCAGGGTGCGCGTGTCGCCGGGACGGGACAGGCAGTTGGGGTTCGCTTCCAAAATTTTACGCCACTGCCGGCCATCGCCGTAATACTTTTTGGCGATATTCCACAAGGTATCGCCCTTCTTGACTGTATAGCTTCCTTGCGTTTCCGTGCCAGCCACTTGCTGCGAGGCTTGGCCAGTTGAAGCAGCATAACCCTCTGGCATTTGCAGGCCGCCGGAGGCCGGATAGCCGGCCGGCATCTGCAAGCCCTGGAATGGCTGGCTGTCAACCGAACCGAAAATGTTAACAACCGAAGGACTGGCCATGGTGCCGTATGAAACCGATCCATTGCCTGAAGAGCCAGTAGAAGTCCCCGAACCGGAAGTGTTGGTATTGCCGCTGTCCGTGCTGCCGGACGTGTCCTCGGTATCGGTTGTGCCGCCGCCCTGATCGGTAGTCGTCGTGTCGGCGGTATCGGTGGACGAGCCGCCTCCGGACGAAGTATCGCCGGCTGTGCCCGCATCTGCCACATTCACCGTATAAACCACGCTCTGGCCGGAATCGCTGTCATAAACCGTAAAGACGTAACTGCCGGCCGCCGTAGGCGTGCCGCGCAGCACATTGGCGCTGAAGGTCAGGCCAGGCGGCAGGGTGCCGGAAACTAATTCATAATGGCCGACAAAAGGCAAAGTTGGATTATAAGCCACCCCAACCGTGGCGTCAGGCAAGGCCACGGTCTGCACGTCCGATGCGGTGGTGCCCGGCTGGTTAACCGTCAAAGTTACATCATAAACCTGGCCCGCATACACGGTGCCGGCCTGAACATTTATTAACTTAAACTGGTAGGTACCGGCCTGCGCAGGCGTTCCCGTCAGTTTGTAAGTATAAGCGTCAAAACTCAACCCGGGCGGCAATTGGCCTCCAACAACGGCCCAAGCGGTCTGCAGCTGCGGCACCTGGTAAAGATTTAAGTCATAGGGCTGATTTAGGGTGGCTTGCGGCAAGCTTAAATCACCCTGAGATGACGGAACAGACCATTGGCTGGCGCTGCCAGTGTCCGACCATGCAACCGTCTGCACTGCCGGCGCCTGAGAGCCGGCCGGCAGAACGTTTATGGTAAACGTAACCGGCTGAACTAGCGATGAGGTGCCAAAATAGGCATAGTCATACATCGTAACGGTATAGCTGCCTGCCTGGCTCGGCGTGCCTGAGAGCGTGTCCGTATGGGTAGCCTGATCATAATTCAGGCTAAATGGAAAATCCTGGCCATTAGTGGAGAGCAGCACCCAGCCGCCCGGCGGCATCTGGAAATTATATTCCTGGCCGGCCACCGCTTCCGGCAAGTCGCTCACATCATAATGATAAGTCCAGGCGGTTCCAGTCGTGGTATTGGTCAGCGTAAAGGAATAATTTCCCGCAGCCTGCGGCGTGCCGCTAAATGTATCGGTCATCGGGTCCCAGTTCATGCCTGCCGGCAGACTGCCCTGCACCACTGTATCGCCCATGTTGGCGGCATTATCCACTGTTCCGCCGAGCAAAGACAAATGGTAATAAGCCACGCCGACAAAACCGGCTGGCAAATACTGCTGCGTCCCCGTTTGAGTAGTATCCCCCGTCGGCGCCGTAGGAGCTGCGGGAGGAGTTGGCGCAGTAGTGCCGCCGGTATTGTCTCCCGCACTGGTACCGCCGCCATCGCTGACCTGGACACCGGTTACAGTTACGTCAAATTCCGCAGTAGCGCCTTGGTAGCTTAAAATGACGGTGGCAGAGCCGGCGGTAAGGCCAGTGACGGCCAACTGGCCGTTGTACAGGGTAAGACCGACCACGCCGGGATTGGAAGAAGTATATTGCAGCTGGGACAGGTCAGTAACTGCTTGGCCGGTTTCATCGGTAATCGCAAAGGTCATGCCGCCGGTGGCGCCCTGATTGACGTTTAGGGTTGTGCTGCCGGGGGTGATGGTATAGGTATGCAGGACGGGCACGGCAGGCGTGCTAGCCGCCGGGGCAACGCTGACAGTAAAGCTGGCGGTCGCTCCCTGATAATTAAGCGAGATAGTGGCGGTTCCCGCAGCCACGCCGGTTAT
>CAZJLL010000024.1:0-3330 GCA_964547145.1 uncultured Candidatus Saccharibacteria bacterium
GCGGGTGGCGTCGAAGCGCTGCTATTCCTGGCCAAGCACTTTCCGCCAGATTTTCCGGCGTCACGCCGCTGTCCTGCGGATTTTGCAGCTTCTGGTTCAGCAGCGCGGAAAAATCCTGCAGGCACCAGTTCGCGGCGGCGCGGATCAGGCCGCTGCGATCCAGGCCCGGCTCCTGCTTTAGCCACTCGTCAATTTCACTCACGGTATCTTCAAAATAAAACGCCAGCTCCTTCCAGTTAATCAAATTTTCAACCACGGCGCCATCCAAGCCGTACTCTTGTCCAAAGCGGGCTCGCTTCTGGGCCGGCAGCTCGGGCATGCCCTGCCGCAGTTCGTCCAGATACGCCTTGCTAAACTGCAAAATCGGCAAATCCGGTTCGGGAAAATAACGGTAGTCATTGGCCTCTTCCTTGTCGCGCTGCTCTACCGTGCAGTTATCCCGTTCGTTCCAGCCCATGGTTACCTGTCTGGGGATTTTGTCTTCCTTCAAAATTTCCGTCTGCCTAGCAATTTCGTAATTAATGGCCGCCTCGGCAAATTTGAATGAATTTATATTTTTAACCTCCACTTTATACTTGGGCAGGCCGGTTTCGCCGGGCCGGCGCACTGAAATATTCGGCTCCACGCGCATGGTCCCCTTTTCCATATCGCATTCCGAGGCGCCGAGGTAGCGCACAATATTGCGCAGCTCCTGCAAAAATATCCTCGCTTCTTCCCCGCTCTCAATATCAGGCTCGGTAACAATTTCCAAAAGTGCGGCGCCGGCGCGGTTATAATCAACCAAAGAATAAGACAGGCCTTCCGGATGGACGTTTTTGCCGGCATCCTCTTCTAAATGAGCCCGTGTGATGCCAATTCTCTTTGTACGAGTTCTGGATTTGGATGTCTGTTTGCTGTTCAACGACACATCTGCGAATTTATCCGACGTAGCTTTAGCGAAGTCGAATCCGCCAATATCAGGAATCCCTATATCCAAATAGCCTTCTTTGGAAATCGGCTGGTCGTATTGCGAAATCTGGTAGCCCTTGGGTAGGTCGGGATAAAAATAATGCTTGCGGTCAAATTTGCTCCACTCGTCAATCCGGCAATTCAAGGCGAGGCCGACCAGGGCAGCCAGGCGCACAGCCTCCTTGTTGGCGACCGGCAGGGTGCCGGGCTGGGCCGTCACGATCTCGTCAATGTTTACGTTCGGCTCCTTGGCATCGGGATCATAAGGCGCCGGGGAAAACATCTTGGACTTGGTGGCCAATTCCACGTGGATTTCAAAGCCGATTACTGGCTGATATTCGGTTGAAGATTTAAACTGCTTCATATAAGTAAAACCTAAACTTAAAGCCCAAGCCTAAACAAATCTAAAATTAAAATTCTTACATCCTTTGCAAACTGCAATGTTCTATCGCCAAGATCATATTTCTTATTTAGAACTTAGGCCTTAGGGTTTAGAACTTCACAAAGTCGGGTGTTTTTTATGCCAGTCCGTGGCCTGCTGATAGGCATAACCGACATTAAATACCTGCTGTTCGCCCCACTGCGGGCCAATCAGCTGCAATCCCACGGGCAGGCCGTCTAAGGCCGGCGTATCGCCGTCGGAAGGCCTAGAGAAGCCGCAAGGGATAGATAAAGCGGGCAGGCCGGCCAGGGAAGAAGGAATGTTCAACTGGTCGGCAATATAGCCGAACAGCGGGTTATCCTTGGCGCTGCCGATTTTAATCGCCACATTAGGGCTGGAGGCGCAGGCCAGCACGTCAACCTGTTTGAATACTTCCGCAAACTCCCGGATAATCAGCCCCCGCACCTTTTGCGCCTTTTTATAATAAGCATCGTAATAGCCGGCCGACAGTACATAAGTGCCGGTCAAAATCCGCCGCTTGGCCTCGTCGCCGAAGCCCTCGCCCCGCGACTTGGCATAAACCTCCAGCAGATTTTCAGCGGCCTTGGTGCTATGGCCATAGCGGATGCCGTCGTAGCGCATGAGGTTGGATGAAACCTCGCTGGGACAAATAATCGCATAAACCAGGGAACCGAATTTGGTATTGGGCAAGTTCACATCCACCAGCTTGGCGCCGCGCTTCTCCAGTTCCCCGACCGCCTCCATAATCCGCCGCCTCACGCCATCTTCCATACCATCCACGAAATACTCCTTGGGTATGCCGATTCTCAGCCCTTTAATATCCGCGTTTAAGTCAGCCGCATAATGCGGCACGGGTTCGCGTCCGGTAGTGGAATCTTTTTCGTCCAGGCCGGACATTATCTCCGCCAGGTGCGCCAAATCCCTGACCGAATAAGCCACCGCCCCGATGCTGTCCAGCGAACTGCCCATGGCAATGACGCCATAACGGCTGACCCGGCCGTAGGTCGGTTTCCAGCCGGACAAGCCGCAGAGGCTGGCCGGCTGGCGGATGCTGCCGCCGGTTTCCGTGGCCAGCGCCCAAGGCGCCAGGCCGGCGCCCACTGCGGCGGTGGAACCGCCGGAAGAGCCGCCGGGAATCCGCTGCTCGTCCCAAGGGTTCCTGGAAGGGCCGTAGGCCGAGGTTTCCGTGGAAGAGCCGTGCGCGAATTCGTCCAGGTTGGTCTTGCCCAGCAGCACGGCTTTTTGCTCCTTTAGCTTAGTAATGACGGTGCTGTCGTAGGGCGGCAGATAGTTGTCCAAAATTTTGCTGGAAGCGGTCGTGCGCAGGCCCTGCGTACAGAATAAATCCTTGGCGGCATAAGGGATGCCGCACAAGAACGGGTTCTCTCCCGGCGCATTGATATAATCGTCGGCAGCCGCGGCGTTCCGCGCCGCCTCTTCTTCCGCCACCGTAACATAGGAATTAAAGCGCTTATCCAGCGCCGCAATGCGCGCCAAAAAATACTTCGCCATTTCGGCCGACGAAATCTTCTTGCTGTCCAGCAGCTCGCGCAATTCAGTTAGTTCCAGATATTCTAATTGCATAATGAGCGTTGAGCGTTGAGCGTTGAGCGTTGAGCGTTGAGTCTGCCGACTTGCGCGCTGCCGCCCGCCCACTTTCTACAATATAGCTTTGACCTTAAAATAGCCGTCCTTTATTTCCGGGGCCTGCGCCAAAATTTCCCGGTGATTTGCCGCTGCCAGCGGCTTGTCTTCCCGCTGCACGTTTACCAACCCGGTAACCTGGGAGATTTCCGGCAGCCCCGCCGTATCAACTTTTTTCAATTCTTCCACATAATCCAAAACGGCGGACAACTGCTGCTGCAGCCTGTCCACTTCCGCCGGCTTCAGTTCAATCCTGGCCAGCGCGGCAATGCGCAAAACTTCATCCTTGCTTAGCATGCCTTGATTGTAACAGAAGCGCCGGCTTTTTTCAACGG
>CAZJLL010000025.1:0-6385 GCA_964547145.1 uncultured Candidatus Saccharibacteria bacterium
AGTTCAGGCGCCTGGCTAAAAGCTTTGCCTGGGTGCCTTTGCCGCTGCCTTGCGGCCCGATAAAGAAAATCGCCTGATAATTATCCATTAAGGAGAAGGAAAGAATAACTTTATTTTACCTGAATTTTGGGATTTAATCAAGTTATGGTATAATTTATAAAATTCTTGCAGTTGAGATAAAGGTTTTTCGCAGCAAGCTGGGGTATTAAACCTGTATTAGCTCCTCGGCTCGCTTATCCTTGCAAGCAAGGATAGACTCGCTTGCGTCGCTAATAAAAATCAAAAATTTTGAATACGCTGTTTTTAGAACTTACTACGGTTTTAATCCTGGCCGGGCTGGTGTCATTTTTGGTCAGCCTGCTAAAGCAGCCTAGCATTGTCGGCTACATTATTGCCGGCCTGCTCATCGGCCCGCTGGGATTTTACAGGCTGCAGGATGGCGATGCCTTCAGCGCCCTGGCCCAGGTTGGCATAACCCTGCTGCTGTTCATGGTCGGGCTGCAGCTGGACATTAGCCAGCTTAAGCGCATCGGCCGGTCCGCCCTGGCGGCCGGCATCGGCCAGGTCGTGGTAACGACCGCCTTGGGTTATCTGCTGTTGCGCGCGATGCATTTCAGCGTTTTGGCCGCCGGCTACATTGCTCCGGCCCCGACTTTCTCTTCCACCATCATTGTTGTTAAGCTGCTCAGCGAAAAGCGCGACCTGCAAAGCCTGTATGGCAAGCTGGCTGTTGGTATTTTTTTGACCCAGGATTTGGTGGCGATTTTAATCCTGGTAACGCTGGCCAGCACCGGTGCAAGTGCCGGTCCTTATGCCGGCCTGCCTTTGTGGCAAAGCATCCTTATGGCCCTGGTCCGCGGCCTGATCCTGGTATTGCTGGTCTGGCTGCTTAGCGCCAAGGTCTTTCCCAAAATTACCCAGCAAATCGGCAGCAACGAGGAGCTGATGCTGGTTTTTTCCCTGGCCTGGGCTTTGGGCCTGGCTGCCTTTGTCGCCCTGCCGGTAATTGGTTTTAATGTGGAGATAGGCGGCTTTTTAGCCGGCCTGTCGCTGGCCCGTTCCGGCGTGCATTACGAAATCAGCGGCAAGATAAAGCCGATCCGCGATTTTTTCATTATTATCTTTTTTATTGTTCTGGGCTCCGGCCTGTCGCTGCAGAATTTGGCCGGACTGGGCCGGCCGGTCATAATTTTATCCCTGTTCGTCCTGGTCGGCGAGCCGCTGATTGTAATGCTGCTGCTCGGCCTGCTCGGCTACAAGCCGCGCACCGGTTTTTTTGCCGGCGTGACCGTGGCCCAGATTTCCGAATTCAGCCTCATCCTGGCCACGGTCGGCCTGGCCAGCGGCCAGCTTTCCGCGGCCGACGTCGCCCTGGTTACCCTGGTCTGTATGGTGACTATTGCCGTCTCGTCTTACCTGATCGTTTACAGCAGCCAGGCTTACCAGCTGCTTAAGCCCCTGCTGCAAGTGTTTGATTTCCGCCACGGCGCCGCGGAAAAGCATATGCACACGGTGGCCTTAAAGCATCACATTGTCCTGGTCGGCGCCGACCGGCTGGGCCATCATTTAATTGACGCGCTGCGGCAGCAGCAGACGCCGTTTGTCGTTGTGGACTTCAATCCGGAAATTGCCGAGCGCTACGCCGCACAAAACCTGCTGGTAGTCTGCGGCGACATTAACGACGAGTTTGTCCGGGAACAGGCCAGCTTGGCTTATGCAAAGATCATCATTTCCACCGTGCCAGACCTGGCCGATAATTTGGAATTGATTTATGCAATCAATAAGGAGCGCCGCAGCGGCCGCAGCCGGCCCAAGCTGATTTTTGTCGCTTTGGACGATGCTTCGGTCAAGACGCTGTACCAGCGGGGTGTGGATTACGTAATTTCGCCGCACTTTATGGGCGGCCAGCATTTGGCGAAAATTTTGGCCGATGACAACCAGCTGCGCGGCTTAAAGCGCCTGCGCGAAAACCATCTGCGCCTGATGGCGGGCTAGCGGCCGGGCCAGAGGTTTGACGCCGCCGGCCGATTTCCATAAAATAGCCTTATGCTTGAGCTCTACGATACGCTGAAAAAAAAGACTGTCGCCATCGACCGGCGCGGCCATCTAAATCTCTATACCTGCGGGCCGACTGTCTATAATTATGCGCACATCGGCAACCTGCGCAGCTATGTTATGGCCGATTTGCTGTATCGGGTGTTAAAGCAGGACGGCTATGCCCCGCGCTGGGTCATGAACATAACCGATGTGGATGATAAGACCATCAAAGGAGCCATTGCCCAGTCCGGCCCTGCCGCCGGCGTGGCGGACTTGCGCCAGTTTACCCAGGTCTACTTTGATGAATTTCTCAAGGACCTGGCCGAAGTCGGGGTTCTGCATGGCGAGATTAAATTCATCCGGGTGACCGATGTAATCCCGCAGATCCAGGAGTTTATTGTCGGCCTGGCAAACAAGGGTTATGCCTATAAGGCGGAGGACGGCAGTACCTATTTCAGCATTGAAAAATATCAGCGAGACTTCGGCGATTACGGCGAGCTGGTTGGCGAGCGCTTTTTGGAAGGCAAAAAAGTCGGCGCGCGCGTGGCGGTGGATGAATATGAAAAAGATAATTTGTCCGATTTTGCATTGTGGAAGGCCTGGCAGCCGGCAGCGGATGGGCAGATTTTTTGGGATCATCCCCAGTTGGGCCGGGGCCGTCCGGGCTGGCACATTGAATGTTCGGTTATTAACCAGATTGGTTTTGGCGGCGAAGCCACGGATATCCATACTGGCGGGGTGGACCTGATTTTTCCCCATCATACCAACGAAATTGCCCAGAGCCAGGCGCTGCTGGGCCCGGGCAATTTTGTGAGGCACTGGTTCCATTCCGAGCACTTGCTGGTAGACGGCAAAAAAATGGCCAAGAGCTCGGGGAATTTTTATACGCTGCGCGACATACAGGATAAAGGTTTTTCCGGCCAGGATCTGCGCTACCTGGCGCTGTCTGCGGCTTACGGCAGCAGGCAAAATTTTACTTTTGAAGATTTGGCGGCGGCGCGGACGGCGCGACTGCGCTATTCGTCGCCGGCTCCTGTGGAATATCCGGAAACTTTTTTGCGGGCTGTGAATAATAATCTGAATTTGCCCAAGGCAGTGGCATCGGCCATTGCCGCCGGCGGTTTGGGCAGGGTGGAACCGGTGCTGGGCCTTAGCGCCGCCGAACAGGCGGACAAATTGCCTAAGCAAGTGCAGGCCTTGGCCGAACAGCGGCGGCAGGCCAGGCAGTCTCGCGATTTTGCCCGTTCCGATGAACTAAGAAAACAGCTGGAAGCCGTGGGCTACGAGGTGATGGATACGCCGGACGGCCAGAAGGTCCGGCGTAAGATTACCGGATAAACCTTTAAAAAAACCGCCCCTCGACAAAGCTCGGGGCGGTTTTTGCAATTGTTCGGTTGCTCTTTGTTTGATGCGGACCTGCAGCAAGGCATTGGCCAGCCGGTCGGCCAGATGCTTGGCATAGCGCTGTTCAAGCAATCCCTTATCAAGGCTCCTATGGCCGTCCAGCTGGTAACGCGTCATGGCGGCCGCGGCCCAAACGCCGCTGGTTTCCGCTACGGCAACAACCGCGTCAGCCTGGCCTATTTCCGCCGCGGACACTTCCCTGCCCTGGCGGTAAATATGCCAACTGACTGTCAGTTTTAGGCCGTTGCCGTCCGCCTCATCACCCCATAGCCTCAGGCTGTTTTGCAGGCTCTGCAGCAATTCCGCCGGCGCCGGGAACTGCCGGCTTGCGACAATCTGTCCAATGTTCAGCTTGCCCCAGAGCTGGAAGTATTTGACGGTTTCCGGCGGCGCTTGCAGCAAAGCCGGAGTTGAAAAAATCGTCCATAAAGCGACCATAACTCTTTTCATAGTTATCCCCTTCTGCCGCATTTGCCCAAGCCTATCATAAATTCGGGAAAAAGCCAAAATCCGCCTGCTTCAAGTTTTATTTTAGTATCCCCCGCCTTTCCCCAATCAATGCACAATTCACCCTAAAATAGGGCATTTTGCGCTCTTGAGTAATCTTTTAAACTAGCTATAATTGCTATATGGATAACAGCAATATCGGCCGTCTGCCGCCCCAGAATTTGGAAGCCGAAATGTCGGTTTTGGGCTGTCTGATGCTGGATAAAGACGCATTTATCAAAATCGGCGACGTTATTACGGCCGATGATTTTTACGATGCGCGCAACCGGCAAATTTTTGAAGCGGTTATTGCTCTCAGCGAAAAGAACATTTCCGTGGATATCTTGACCGTGACTAACTGGCTGGAAGAGCGCCAGTTGCTGGACAAAGTTGGCGGCAGCAGCTACCTGACGCAGCTGGTCAACGCGGTGCCCAGCTCGGCTCACGTGACCCATTATGCTTTTATTGTCCGCAAGAAAGGGGCCCTGCGCAAATTGATCGCCGCCGCCGGCGACATGACCAGTCTCGCCTTCGGCGAGGAGGGTGAGATTGAGGATATTTTGGATACCGCCGAACAGAAACTATTCAGCATTTCCCAGCAGCACATGAAGCAGAATTTCGTCTCCATCGGCAGCATTCTGCATTCTACGTTTGAACGCATTGACGAACTGCACCGCGATAAAGGCCAGCTGCGCGGCCTGCCGACCGGCTATGTGGATATGGATGGCCTGCTGGGCGGCCTGCAGCGGTCTGATCTCGTGGTTTTGGCGGCCCGTCCTTCCATGGGCAAAACGGCCTTGGCGCTGGACATTATGCGGCATGTTGCCGTCAACGCCAAGGTCCCGGTCGGAATTTTTTCTTTAGAAATGAGCAAGGACCAGCTGGTGGACCGCCTGCTCTCTTCCCAAAGCGACGTGAATTTGTGGAAAATCCGCACCGGCCACCTAAACGACGATGATTTTGAGAAAATCGGTTCTGCCATGGGTGAATTATCCGAAGCGCCGATTTTCATTGACGACGCGGCGGGCAGTAATATTATGGAAGTGCGAACCAAGGCGCGGCGGCTCCATGCGGAAAATAACGTCGGCTTGATTGTGGTGGATTATCTGCAGCTGATGCAGGGACGGAGCCAGGAGAACCGGGTTCAGGAAGTATCGGAAATTTCCCGCGCTTTAAAGCTGCTGGCTCGCGAGCTGAATGTGCCGGTGCTGGCCTTATCTCAGCTGTCGCGCGGCGTGGAAAACCGTCCGGATAAAGTTCCGCAGCTGGCCGATTTGCGCGAATCCGGCTCCATTGAACAGGATGCCGACGTGGTCATGTTTATTTATCGCGAAGAAATGTATAAAGGCAAGGATTCCCGCAGGCCTCATATTGCCGAAATCCACGTTAAAAAGCACCGCAACGGTCCGACCGGCCAGGTGGATTTATTTTTTGATGCGGACAAAACCAGCTTTAAAAATCTGGACAAGACATTTGACGTTTCCCCCCAGGCTGTTATGGATTCCATTTCCTTGCCGGAAGAGCCGGTCTAACGTGTCGGCATTTTAGCATACTAACATTTTATTATTCTAACATTCTACCTAGATTGCAGAAATGATTTATGACCCAGTTACCTTCTTCTTTACAGCGTTTGATTAACGAATTATCCAGGCTGCCGGGCGTGGGGCCGAAAACCGCCCAGCGTCTGGCTTTTTACCTGCTTAAGCAGGATAATATTGAAATTAATAATCTGTCTCAGGCTATTGCCCAGGTTAAAGCTGGCCTGGTTTTTTGTTCCGTCTGCCATAATATGTCCGAATCCGATCCGTGCGCTACCTGCGGCGATTTAAAGCGGGATCATGGCCTGATTTGCGTGGTGGAAGAACCGCTGGACGCCCAGGCCATAGACAAATCCGGCCGGTTCAGCGGAGTTTTTCACGTACTGGGCGGAGTGTTGAATCCGCTGGAAGGAGTTGGCCCCGATGATTTGGAAATTACTTCCTTGCTGGTCCGTCTGGCGCCTGGCCAGGACAGGGCGCCGGTACGGGAGGTTATTATTGCCACAAACCCGTCTTTGGAGGGGGAAACAACGGCACTGCATTTGCAAAAAGCCATCAAGGCGGCCAATCCGGCCGTTGCGGTTACCCGCATTGCCCGCGGCCTGCCCATGGGCGGCGATTTGGAATACGCCGATGACATTACCCTGATGCGCGCCTTGGAAGGACGGCGGGAATATTAAATTTAAAATGGCTTAAAGCAGTTAGCAATAGTAATTGAATTGAAATAATATGCTGGAAAAAAGAGATATGGTTAGCCGGCCCGTTAACTTAGATGCTTATATTGATCCGAAAAATGGCAGTGTCGTCTTTACAAAGCGGAATTTTCCGGAAAACATTGCCAGAGTCTCGGACGGGGTATATAAAGTTTATTTTTTGGGTGAAAACCGGTTGATTCAGCTTGCCGGCGGAAAAATTTATTT
>CAZJLL010000026.1:0-2801 GCA_964547145.1 uncultured Candidatus Saccharibacteria bacterium
CCTTAACCAGTCTGCTGGCGGCCGGCTGCGCGCAAATCACCCTGCATCAGGAAGTGCCGACTTCGCCCAAGGAATCTTACGACCAGCTGCCGCAATAAGGGCCTTACGCCCCGCCATCTTCCTCGCCCTCTTCGTCAAATTCGTCGTCTTCCTCATATTCTTCGCCGCCGCCCGCGTCCTGTATTTGCGGCTCTGGGGCGGCGTTTTTGTCTTGTTCCGGGGCAATCGGCTCTGCCGTCTTGGCTTCTTCGCCTACAGCGGGCGCTGCCGGGTCCTCTGGCGCGCCGGCCGCTTCGCCGGACAGGGCCGGCGTCTGCGGCAGTTTGATGCTTTCCACCAGCCGGTCAAATTCGGGCAGTTCGCTGTTGGACTGCAGGCCGAGGTGCATTAAAAATTCCGTGGTTGTCTGGTAAAGGAAGCTGCGCGCGTCGCGGGGATTGGCAATCCGCTCAATCAGTCCGCGCATTAGCAAGTGGCGCAGGCTATACTGGGAATTGACGCCGCGGATGGCTTCAATCTCGGCCTTGGAGATGGGCTGGCGATAGGCGATAATGGCCAAAACTTCCACCGTTGCGTCGGTTAATTTTTCCCGCAGCTCGGCGTTGAGGAAATTTTTAACCTGGGTGGAAAAATGGCTGGCCGTAGCCAGCTGGTACTGGCCCCGGTTTTCCAGCAGGACCACGCCGGCTTCCCGGCGTTCCTGCTGCAGCCGGGCCAAGGCGTCTTGGACGGCGGCTTCGTCGCTGTCCAAAATTTTGGCCAGTTCTTTGGCTGTCAGGGGCTTGCCGGCGACGAACAGCAGCGCTTCGGCGGCGCCTTTCAGTTGTTGCGGTTCCATAGGATAAACAATCCGATAATGATTAAGATTGCGCTATAAAAAAGAATCGTGGGCTTGCGGCCGAACAGGGAGTTTTGGCTGCGCGCCTTAGGCGGCTTGATCCAGTCGTGTTTGACCAGCCAGCCCAGAGTCCAGCCGTAAAAGTCGTCCAGGGCGAGGGAACCGTAAATGACGCCGGCCAGAATAAACAGCAGGCCGATAAGTGTTTCGCTCATGGCTGATCCTGGTATTTTTTAATAACAACGTCGGCAAATAAACCATCCTGGTCGGCGACAAAAACCCGCTGTTTAATCAATTCCAGCAGGGCCAGGAAGGTAGTAATTGCCTCATCTTTGTTTTTGGCGGTGCTGATAAGTTCGCTGAGTTTGGTTTCCAGCCGGCTGCCCAGCCGGCTGCGCAACTGATCAATCTTTTCCTGGATGGAGACGGCCTCTTTTAGCTTGGCCTTGGGCAAAGCGTCCAGTTCCTTTAAGCCGCTAATGACGCCGAGAATGGCTTTTTGCAAGGCGCCGGCGTCCACCGTCGGATCGGGATAGAAATTGATTTTTTCCTCAAAGCTGACGCTGCGCAGAAAGCTCTGCCGCCGCCGGTTGTCCAGCTTTTTTAAGAACTTGGCCACCTCCTTGAACTGTTTGTACAGCAGCAGCCGCGCTTCCAGGTCCTGGCCGGCGTCCTCCTCTTCCGGCTCCACTTCCAGAGTGGGCAGGATGGCCTTGGATTTTATGACCAGCAGCTTGGCGGCAATGGCCAGGTAGTCGGCCAGGGCGGTCGGGTCAATGTCCTTAAGCTGCTTAAGATACTGCAAAAACTGCTCAGTCACTTCAGCCAGGGCGATTTGGGTAATATCCAGCTGCCGCTGTTCAATTAAGCTGAGCAGCAGGTCGAGCGGTCCTTCAAATTGGCGGAGTCTGGTTTGGAGCATAGGGGATTAAGGCATGGAACATAATTTCTCCCTCTCTTTGAAAAAGAGAGGGATGGGGTGAGTTTGCGATCAGTGCCTGGCAAGTTGCGTGCAGTTTTTGGTATACCCCCTCAAAATTTTCATTGATTTCATTGTTCCAGAATCTTAGAACTTTGATATTTATTGATTTTAAAAAATTATCTCTTCTGGCATCGTTGGGGTTTTGGTTATGCTGGCCGCCGTCAATTTCCAGGCAGAGTCTGATGGCGGGGCAGTAGAAATCCAGAATGTATTTGCCGACACCGTATTGACGAAAAAACTTCATTTGCAGAATTTGCCTGTTTCTGACCAACTGCCAGATTTTTCTTTCTTCCGCTGTAAGATTGCTCCTTAGGCGGCGGCGGAAAGTTTTGGTGGATTGGGTATTATAAAGTTTCGTAAAAGAACTCCCCCCAGCCCCCTCTTTAGTAAAGAGGGGGAGAGTAAGTTACATGTTCTAAGTTCTATGTTTCATTTTCAAGCTTTGTATTCCATACTTTATGTTCTACGTTTCATGCTTCATGTTCCAAGTTCCATGTCCTATCTTTTTGCTTTTCCGAATGTGCCATAAAGGGGTTTAATTAGCCTGTCAAAATCTTTGACAGCGAGCTCCACGCTATCGGTATAAGTGCCGGCGCTGACAATCATTTTTTGTGCCCGGGCAAGCCCGCGGTCCAGCAGCGTGGCAATGCTATATTTGTTCCCAAACGGATGGAGCAGGCCGACCTTCATCTTCAGGTATTTGGCAATGTCCCGTTCCGCGGCCAGCGAAACCGTTTTGGCTTTGAGCGTTTTTTTAACGCCGGCCAAATCCACGTATTTGCCCGCCGGCAGGACAATCAGCACAAAATCCTTGTCGGCTTTGACCAGCACCACTTTGGCAATTTCGTTCAGTTTCTTTTTGGCGGTCTGGGCCGCATCGTGCGCAGTGTAAACGACCTTATGCTCAATGACTTTGTATTTGATTTTTGCTTCGTCCAGCAGCCTGGTAACCGGGGTGGACAGTTTTTTTATTTTTTTGCT
>CAZJLL010000027.1:0-4819 GCA_964547145.1 uncultured Candidatus Saccharibacteria bacterium
CAAAAGTACTCTTACATCTTAGCCAAGAGGGATTCTTCGCTCCGCTCAGAATGACGCCATTAGGGTTCTAATCTTACATCCTGCCTTCCGCCTCTCACCTTTCCGGCGGGCAAGTGTCGGCGGACAGGCTTATATCCTTGCATCCTTATATCCCTACATACTTAAATCCTTTAATTTTGTTCAATCTTGCCAGTTACTAGTCTCTCGCCTCTAATCTCTACTACTGAAATCCTGCCTGCGTCAGAGTATGAATAGCCGGGCCGGACAGCGAGCCGGTGGCGCCGCCCAGGCAGAAAGTAATGGTATAATTGCCGACCTTGCTTAAGCCGTTCGTACCGGCATACTGATAGTCATTGGCTACGCGGCCGGTGCCGCCGTAAGTGGCGGCGCAGGTTGTTGAGTCGGCCGGCGCGGGAGCTACGGGCAAAGTAGTCATATAAACATCAAGGCCTGGAACACTGCTGCTGTTCAGCAAAGCATAAGCCGTGCCGTTGCTGTTGGTCGGGTAGCTGTTATGGTCGTTGAAATACAGCTCCATAGCCTTGGCAATCTGGTTCATGTCCGCAATGCGCTTGGCATCACGGGCTTTTTGCCTGGTGCTGTTTAAGGCCACCAAGACTACGGAAGCCAACAGGCCAATGATGGCGATTACCACCAGCAGTTCAATCAGGGTAAAACCGGAATTGCCCGGCCGCGGGCGGCCGGAGCTGCGTTGATATGGTTTTGGCATATTTGTTTCTTTTTATAATATTTAGCTAAGTTTAGCCTAATTATACCATATATGCCAAAAAACAACCGGTCCGCTGCTACTGGATAATTTTGTCAACAATGCCGTACTTTTTGGCTTCATCGGCAGTCATCCAAAAGTCGCGGTCCGTGTCCTGTTCAATGGTCTTGGCGGTTTGGCCGGTGTGCTTGGACAGGATTTGATTCAGCTGGTTCTTGATCCGGGTGATTTCATTGGCCGCAATGACAATATCTTTCTGCTGCCCTTCGGCGCCGCCCATTACCTGATGAATGAGCACGCGGGCGTTGGGCAGGGAAAACCGCTTGCCCTTGGCGCCGGCGGCCAGCAGCACGGCGGCGGCCGAGGCGGCCTGGCCGATGCAGATGGTGGAGACATCGGCTTTAACGTGCTGCATGGTGTCATACATGGCCAGGGCCGATGTAACGCTGCCGCCCGGCGAATTAATATAGAGTTTAATGTCTTCCTTGCTGTTTTCCGCGTCTAAAAACAGCAGCTGCGCAATCAGCGTGTTGGCTACCGCGTCGTCAATCTGTTCGCCTAAGAATATAACGCGGTCTTTCAGCAGGCGCGAGTAAATATCATAGCCGCGCTCCCCCATGGGGGACTTTTCAATTACCATCGGAATTAAAGGCATAAAATAATTGAAGAATTTAATGATTTAAGAATTAACAAAGACTAAGTAGATAAGGATTTAAGGATGTAGGGATATAAGCCTGCCCGCCGAAGAGGCGGGATGTAAGAGTACTTTTGGCATTTAACATTTTACCTTTGACGTTTAAGAGTTATCTCTCTTAAATCCTATATCTTACTTCTTAATATCTCTTGCGCTCTATTCTTCCTTGGCTTCTTGGGCGGCGGCGTCAATGGATTCCTGTTCCACCGTGCCTTCTTCACCCTCCGGCAGGGCTTCCACCTGGCCCGGCTGCCGCTGTTCGCTTAAGCCGGAACCGTCTGCCGCTTCGCCAGCAGCCCCGTCGGCCTGGTCGCCGCCGAGATTCTCGCCGTTAATGTCGATTTTCCATCCGGTCAGACGGGCGGCCAGGCGCACGTTCTGGCCGGCCTTGCCGATAGCCAGGGACAGCTGGTCTTCCAGCACGCCGACCTTGGCTTCCTTGCTGGCCTCATCCAGCTGCACGTTCAAAATCTTGGCCGGCGACAGGGAGTTGGCAATAAATTTAACCGGATCGTCGCTATATTCAATAATGTCAATTTTCTCGCCGCCCAGCTCAGCCATGACCGTCTGTACGCGGCTGCCCCGCTGGCCGACGCAGCTGCCGATAGGATCCACGCCGTCCTGAGTGGACATTACAGCAATCTTGCTGCGGCTGCCCGCCTCACGGGCCACGGATTTAATTTCCACGCTGCCGTTGTAAATTTCTGGCACTTCCAGTTCAAACAACTTGCGCACCATGTCCGGATGGGAGCGCGACAGGGTAATCTTCGGACCCTTAGTCGCCGGCTCCACGTGCAAAATCAGCACCTTCAGACGCTGGCCAATGGCATACTTTTCGGCGCGGATCTGTTCGGACGGAAACAGCACGCCGGTCGCCTTGCCCAAATCAACCAATACGGTGTCGCCTTCAATCCGCTGGACCAAGCCATTCTGCAGCGTGCGCTCTTTAGCTTTGAAATCGGAAAACTGGGCGTTGCGTTCCGCTTCGCGCAATTTTTGGATAATTACCTGCTTGGCCGTCTGCGCCGCAATCCGGCCGTAGGACGTGCCGGTCTTGGGGGTAATGTCAGTACGGATTTCGTCACCGATCTTGGCCGACTTCTTCAGTTTTTTGGCCGCTTCCAGGTCAACCAGCTTCTGCGGATCTTCCGCCGCTTCCGTTTCGGTTTCCACCACGGTTTTCACATCAAAAACCTTGGTGGCCATATTTTCGGGGTTAAATTCCACCACCACGTTCTGGTTCTTTTCGCCATAGTCCTTGCGGAAAGCCGCGGCCAGCGAGGCTTCAATCATGCCGATTAAATCCTGCCGGCTGATGCCTTTTTCGTCGGCTAACTGGTCTAAGGCCTGTTCTAGCTGTTCGTTCATATTATATGTTTAAGTTTTCCGCCCTGGGCGCAGCTTTTGGATGCAAGCGCAGACGGTTATTTAATTGTTTTTGCAAAAGGGAGCGGAGAAAAAAAATAACGAGCACCGCTCGTCAATCTAGTTCCAATCCTCAACTGCATTCGTCAATATTTTAACATATTCCGGACGGCTGTCAATAGCCTTCAGGCCGACCAGACAAACGTCTATCTGCGGCCGCAACGCCGCGTATTCGGAATGTTTCTGTAAAAAAATCTTTACCGCTCTAAGCAGCCGGGCCTGCTTTGGCCCGTTAACCGCCTCGGCGCCCGTGCCGAACCGGCCCGCCTCCCTGGCCCTGGTCTTTACCTCGACAAAAACCAGGCTGTCACCTTTGCGGGCCACAAAGTCCACTTCGCCCAGGCGCAGGCCGCGCGTATTGGCAAAATTCGCAGCCAAAATTTTATCACCCCTCGCCCGGTATTCGTCCTGCGCCGCCAATTCGCCGGCGCGGCCTAAGGTCAAAATCGGAGCAGCGGCCTTGCGGAACAATCCGAACATAGCGGCAAAAATTATTTCGGCAGATATTTTTCTTTCAGCTGGGACTTGTTCCACTCATTCTTGGCGGGACCATAGTGCCGGATTGTCCGCACCAACAAACCAACCAGCCAAACCAGCAGAACCAGATTAAGCAGCCAAAGCACGAAACGGCTGTCAAAAAACGATACATTCTCGTAGCGGCACAAATACCAAACCAATTCCAGCAAACCGCCATAGAGAAAAAACCGGAAAAATTTCTGGCGGTAGTGCTTCTCCACGGGAGTGGCGGAAAAGCCGGCGGCAATTTTCAGGACAATGGCCAGCAGCAAAAAAACCACGCCGGCCATAAAGACCAATTTTTCCCGCGGGCTAATATAGGCCGGATTAACCTGAAACAGATATTGGCTGGTAAAAAATTGCTTCAGCTGCATAGGAAAACGAATGAATGTTAAATAATAAAGTTAAACCTTCTCAAACAGCACGGCATAATGATAGCCGTCGGCATGCAAATCCTTGTCCTTGCGCAGGCCGGCCTGCATCAGCAAAATCTCCAGCTTTTCCTGGTCCAGCCGCTTGTCCAGCGGCGGACCGAACGGCGTGGCCGTCCGCTTCCATTCTATCACCACCACCCGGCCGGGACTCCTGAGCAAACGGTAAATGTTTTTAATCAGCGCTTCGGTAGCATTGATTTCGTGCAGGATGTTGCTGATAATCACCAGGTCGCAGGAATTGGGCGGCAAATCCAGCAGCGGCTTGGCCAGATCGGCCTGCAGCACCCGCACGTTCTTATAGCCAAACTGGTTGGCGATGGAAACGGTGGCCGCCAGCTTGTTCTCCTGCACATCCACGGCGTAAACCGTGCCAGTCGGCCCGATCATCTGCGCGGCCGGCAGCACGTAAAAGCCATTGCCACAGCCTAAGTCGGCAACCACTTGGCCCTGCATCAGACCCGTCTGGGCAATTACCTCGCTGGGATTTAAAAACTTAGACATTTTGTTTTGCTTGATGCTCTCTCAAAATTTATTTTTATTCCACCTGTTTTCTAGCTACTAGCCTCTCGCCCCTGCTTCTTACTTGCCATATCTTATATCCTTGTGTCCTTATATCCCTACCTTCTTATCTGCTTATTCCGTTATCTCCCTCAGCCCTTCAACTTTAACGGCTTTGCCGTCTGCGCCGAATTCCGCCAGAATGCCGTTAATCTGCATAGGACCGTCTTCCAGCACTTCGTTGCGGAACTTCTGTTCCGGCTGCAAAAATTTCTCCAGCGCCCGCTCTTTAACTACGCCCAGCACCCCATTCAGCGGGCCGGTCATGCCGGCATCGGTAACATAGGCGGTGCTGCCGGGCAGAATGCGGGCGTCGGCCGTCGGCACGTGGGTATGGGTACCGGTCATTAGGCTGACACGGCCATCCAGGTAATAGCCCAAAGCGACTTTTTCGCTGGTGGCTTCCGCATGGAAATCCACCACTATTATATCACCTTTTTGCGCCTCCTGGGCAAGCAGCGGGCC
>CAZJLL010000028.1:0-3051 GCA_964547145.1 uncultured Candidatus Saccharibacteria bacterium
AAAGTTCTTGCCATATAAGATTATACTTAATTGTTGCTTAATTTTGGCTTCTGACGGTATCTGGTTTAGGAGAGCGATCATGGGCAAGAGCGTTAATTATCCTTAAAGATATATTACTCTTGTTCCAACTGCCCTAGTATACCCTTCCTAAATAAAACGCCTTTCCTTGACTTAAAGCCGGTTATTATGCAATTATTCCTCCAAGTTGGAGAATCCCATAAGAGGGGGTAAAGGATGAGGATCATTACGCTGGTTATTCTTGCTGCCGGCTTTGGTCTGCTTGCGGCCCAAAATCCGGCTCCAAAGGCCAAGCAGCTTCCGTCATGCTGCCGCAAAGCGCAAAAGCTCAAGCTGCGCCTGGCCGGCGGACAGCAACGGGAAGAGCCGGGCGACAAACCCGGCAACTGCGGCAACGAAGGCACTCCTCAAGACATTAAATCCGAGGAGTGCAAATGCCACAAAAAGTGCGACCCGTCAGCGCGGGTTGAAGATCCCAAGTGCGGCCGCTACTGCCGCACCGACAAATGCAAATGCGTGCCGCCGTGCGCTACCTAAATCCGCGGCCGGCCGCCGCAGGGCCGCCCCAAACAGGGCGGCCCTTTTTCATGGCAGAAGCAATTTTATTCCGCCGCCCGATATGATATACTGGCATCAAAGTTAATCTTTGACTCGGACTTATGGACAGCAAACAAATTTTTATAAACCACGCCCGCAACGAACTGACCGAGCACATTGTCTACGGCAAGCTGGCGCGGCGGGAAAAGAAACAGGAAAACCGGGAAATATTGGAGCGCCTGTCGCGGGAAGAAAAATCGCACTATGAATTCTGGCAGTCCCTGACTAGCGAGCCGGTCCGGCCATATGCGTTAAGCGCTTACGGCATTCCCCTGCTGCGGACTATTTTAGGCGTAACGTTCACCATCAAGCTACTGGAATTGCATGAAGAAAATTCGGCCGCGGTTTACCAAGGCCAAACCCTGCCGCTGATTCCCGAATCACACCGCCAGCGTTTTTTAGCCATTATTGAAGACGAAAAATCGCACGAGCGCTCGCTTATTTCCCAGGTCCAGGAAAAGCGAATTGAATACATCAGCTTTATTGCCCTGGGCCTGGCCGACGCCATTGTGGAAATTACCGGCGTCCACGCCGGGTTCTTAGGCGTTACGGGCACGCCGCTGATTGCCGGCGTCTCCGGCATTATTGTCGGCTTTGCCGCCGCCATTTCCATGGCTTCGGCGGCCTACATCCAAGCCAAGCACGATCTGCAGAAATCCGCCCTGGTGTCGGCCGTGACCACCGGCGTCTCCTATCTTGCTTCCGTAGTCGTGCTGGCCCTCCCCTACTTTTTTATCCACGAAATGTATCGGGCTTTTGCCGTTTCCACCGTGTTCGGCATTTTGCTGCTGGCCGCCTTTACCTTCTACGGCGCCGTGGTGTTTGAACGCAAGTTCTGGCGCGAGTTAAGCGAATCCACCGCGCTGATGCTGATAACGGCCGTTGCCACGTTCCTGCTGGGTAACGTGGTCGGCAAGGCTTTCCATATTACCACCCGCAGTTTCTAAACCCAAAAGTTGGCAAACCCGTCCTGACATAATCGAGGCGGGTTTATTTTATGGTCACCAAATACATTTTCCCGGTCCGGCCGGCCAGCAGCAGCTGGCTGTCCGGCCACTTGGGCGGCTGGTCGGTAATAAGCAGCAGCGAACCCGAAGATATTTTAGTGGCGCCGGAGAAGGCGTAGACCTTGCGGTCGGCGTAAAACTCCAACGAAGGCAAATCGCGGTCCACGGCCAGCAGGCTCAAATTGGGGAAGTTGGCCGCGGCATAGCGGACAAATTCCCTATTTTCGTAATAATACTGGGCATAATAGCCGTTGTCGGCCAGCTTGCTGCGGTTAAACAGTAGGCCGGAGGCGACAAAGACCAGGCAGACGGCGGCAAATACCGCCGCGCGGATTTTCGACCGGCGTAGCCAGCCAATTAAGTCGCATAATGCCTTGGCTGACAGGATAATCAAAAAGGGATAAATTACCGTCATGTAGCTGTCCAGCTTGGTCGCCGCCAGGCTAAACAATAGAAAAGTGAACAGCGCCGCCAGCAGCGGCAGTAAAAACTCCCGCTGCCGCCGGCAAGTTTTAATGCCGGCGTAAACCAGTCCGCCCAAAGCCAGCGCGGCAAAAATCAGATTGCTGCGGAACTGGCCCAGGTAATACCAAAAAGAGCCGGCGTGGCGGTCTATGGTGGCCGCGTAGCGGTGCAGGATCTGGAAACCCAGATAGCTTTGCCAAAATGCCGCACCGTAGCGCGCGGCCTCCACCCAGTGCCAGGGCAAGACTATTGCGGCAAACAGCAGCAGGCCGAAATAAAACCAGCGGTCTTTCAGCGGCGCCAGGTCGCGCCGCAGCGCCAAAAAGACAGCCAGCACCGGCAGCGGCAACAGGCCAATAACGCTCTTGGTCAGCACGCCCAAAGCCAGAGCCAGCCAAAACAACAAATAATAGCGGCGATTGCTCTGTGCCAAATCAAAACCAAAAAAGGCCAGCAGAATAAAAAACGTGACCGGAATGTCCATTTTCATATACCAGGCCTGGGCCAGGAAAAAATGCGCCTGGTAAAACAGTGCTAACGCCATGACCCCGACGGCGCGGGAACGGAACAACCGGACAGCATAAAAATAAGACAGCAACGCCGTAGCCAGGGCAAACAAGGTGCTCCAAAACCGGGCGGCAAATTCGGTTACGCCAAAAACGCTATAGGCAATCTGCGTCAGCCAAATCATCAGCGGCGGCTTTTCAAACCATAGGCCGGAAGGATTGTCCGCCGTGGCATTGCCATACCAGTGTAAGTCTGCCACGCTGTGGTTTTCCCAGCCCTGGCGGGAAATTTGGGCGTAGATGCCTTCGTCCCAGTCTACCAACGGATGGCCGCCGACGCGGTAGAAAAAAATAAAGCCCAAGCCGCAAAACAGCAACAAAGCGGCGAGGGTTAGTGCCCAATCGGACTTTCGCATAGTCTTTTCCATAAACAAAATTCTGCAACAATTCCATTATAC
>CAZJLL010000029.1:0-4928 GCA_964547145.1 uncultured Candidatus Saccharibacteria bacterium
ATCTGCCCCTTTTCTCCCACCTTAACCTTAACGCTAAAGGTGCGTTTCTCCAGCTCCTGCTTTAAGGCCTGCAGCCGGTCCAGCTCCCTGGCTTTTTTCTCCCCCGCCTCCCTGGCTTCCTTTGCCGCCTGCGCCTGCAGCTGGGTGGTGGCCGCCTTGGCATATCCTTTGGCGATTAAAAAATTCTTGCCGTAGCCGTCATTAACTTCCTTCAATTCGCCCTTTTTGCCGCCGCCGGGCATGTCCTTAATAAAAATAACTTTCATAATTTCCCTTACTCAATAAAAAAAGCCCCGCTTTTTGAGAGTCATAAAGTTTGGGCTCTTTCTTAGTATACACGCTCCTATAATTATTGCAAGTTTTAAAAATTTGCCTTAATTACAAGGGTTTTTAAATTTTTAGATATTTTCGGATGGCCAAAAAAGTTGACACTGTGGACAATACGACCGCCAAAGCAAACAGCATCAAAATCAAGTAGGTAAAATTGAATAAGCCTCCGCTTAAGCTGATGTTCGGATTGACATAAGCAATGACCTTGGGCACGATTTTAGTAAATATCGGCACAAACAGCGCCACGGTAATGGCCGTGGAGAACAGGCTATACATCAGGCTTTCCGTCAAAAACGGCCCGCGAATATACCAGTTGGTCGCGCCGACCAGCCGCATGATTTCCACTTCTTCCTTGCGGTTGTAAATGGTCAGGGTGATAGTGTTATAAATAACCAGGACGGCAATCAGCGAAAACAGCACCACCAGGCCCAAACCGAAGGCAATGATGAATTTGAGCATTTTATTCAGCCGATCAATAACCAGCCTGTTGTCTTCAAAATTAACCTTGTCTACGAAATCTTTATACTGATCTGACTGCAGTTTATCGGCAATAGCCGGATAATCGTCCAGCTGATAGGTTTTAATATGCAAAGTCGCCGGCAGCGGATTTTCTGTCAGCTCGTTTAAGGAAGCCATGATCAGCGGGTCATTCTCGTGCTTGTTTTTGAAATCCTCAAACGCCTGGGCGGCCGAAACGTAACTAACCTCTTTTACGCGCGCATCGGAGGCGATATCGCTCTTAATAGAATTAATCTGCTCTTCCGCCAGGCCGATTTTAAAATAGACGCTGATGTCCACCGTGTTTTGGATGGTGTGGATGGAATAGTTAGTCAGCACGAACAACAAAAACAAGGTGGAAAAAATTACCAGCGTAACCGTCATAATCATGGTTGCCGCGGTAGACAGCCATAGGTTGCGCCAGAAGTTCACAAAACCGGTCCTGATTATCCGCAAAAATGAAATGGAATCCATAGAATTATTAAAATAAAACGGCAAAATTCAAACGATCGGCAAAGACAATTTCAATTTTATTATAATTCATATTTTCCTTTCTCCTGCTCTTTGGTAATTTTGCCCGCCTCCACGGTAACGACCCGGCGCTTGATTTTATTTACCAAATCAGCCGCGTGCGTGGCCAGAATAACCGTAGTGCCCAGTTGGTTGATTTTCAGCAGCAGGTCAATAACCTCCGCGGCATTCACTTCATCCAAGTTTCCGGTCGGTTCGTCGGCCAGCAGCAGCACCGGCCGGTGCGACAAAGCCCGGGCAATAGCCACGCGCTGCCTTTCCCCACCGGACATTTCGTCGGGAAAACTGTCCTGCTTGTGCAGCAATCCGACCAAGTCCAGAATTTTCGGCACTTCCTGCTCGATTTTATCCAGCCGATGGCCGCAGACTTCCATAGCGAAAGCCACATTTTCAAAAGCCGTCCGCTTGGGCAGCAATTTAATGTCCTGGAAGACCATGCCGATTTTCCGCCGCAAGTAAGGCAAATCGCCCTTGCTCAAATCGGAAATGTCTATGTCATCTATAAAAATCTTGCCGCCATCAACCCGCTCTTCACCGATTATCAGCTTAAGCAAGGTGGATTTGCCGGCGCCGGACAAACCAACAAGAGAAACGAATTCGCCGTGATTAATTTGCAAATTCACGCCGCTTAGCGCTTGGGTTTCGCCGTAAATTTTTACAACATTATCAAACTTAATCATTGCAGTAATTATAACACAAAATTAAAAAAACTTTTACCCGGAATAAAAACGCTTGGCCGCAGCAGCGCTAAACAGTACCAAACTTTTCCAGGTATTTTTCCACAAACTCATCCAAGCCACCATCCAGCACGGCTTGAGGATCGGATGTTTCCATGCCGGTTCGATGGTCTTTTACCATCTTGTATGGATGCAGCACGTAGGAACGTATTTGATTGCCCCATTCCGCGCTTTTGAACTCGCCGCGGATTTCCTGCTTTTCTTTCTGTAACTTTTCTTCCTCCAGCGCCTTAAGCTTGGCCATGAGGATTTTCAGGGCTATTTCCCGGTTCTGGTGCTGGCTGCGCTCATTTTGGATGGAAACTTTAATGCCGGTCGGCAGGTGGGTTAGGCGGATGGCGGAATAAGTCGTATTAACGCTCTGCCCGCCATGGCCGGAGCTGGTGTTGGCTTCTATCTTCAAATCTTTCGGGTCTAGCTGGATTTCTTCCTGGGTTTCCAGAAGCGGCAGCAGCTCCACCAAGGCAAAGGAGGTTTCCCGGGTATGGGCCGGATTAAACGGGCTTAGGCGCACCAGACGGTGGACGCCGGCCTCGCTTTTCAGCAGGCCGTAGGCATACGGCCCCAGCGCCTCCACCACCGCGGTCTTAACCCCGCCCTGTTCGCCCCGGCTCAGCTCCACTATCTCCGTGGTAAAGCCCTTTTTTTCACAGTAGCGCAGCAGCATGCGCAGCAGCATGTCCGCCCAGTCCTGGGCATCCACGCCTCCGGCGCCGGCATGCACGGAAAAAATCGCATTATGGTCGTCGTACTTTCTGGACAGCAAGGCCACAAACCGGCGCCGGCGGTAATCTTCCTCCAGGGATGCCGCCAGCTGGCGCAAATAATCCAGAGTTTCCGCCGATTCATCGGTATTGTGCCGGACCAATTCCAGAGTTTCACCGGCTTTTTTTTCCAAGCCGGTCCAAAAATCATAAAATTCCCTCAGCTGGTTATGTTCTTGCGTTACCTTTTGCGCCGCCTGGTTGTCCGCCCAAAAATCAGGCGCCTGCATGCGCTCTTCCAATTCCAACAGGCGCTGCCGCTTTTGCGGCAGCGCCAGATGCGCCGTCAAATTCTGCACTTCAGCCAGCAAATCCTGCAGGCGTTTAATCAGTTCATTCATGGGGATTATTTCCTGTCGTATACGACAAAACTAAAACCTGGATACGGTTCTTCACTTACTTTTTTCCAGAGGGCCGGATCTATGAAAGGGAAAAAAACATCGCCTGCATATTCCCGGTCAATATGGGTAAGGTACAGCCGATCCGCCTTAGGCAGCAACTGCTGATAAATTGAGGCGCCACCGATGACAAAAAGATCTTGTTGTTTAAAATCCGCCAGCGCCTGATCCAAATTATTGTACAGCAATACCCCTTCAGGCACTTTGTCTCCGTCATTCCTGCTTATAACCACGCTAATCCGGCCGGGCAAAGGCCGGCCCAACCGCTTAAGAATGGACAAATAAGTATTGCGGCCCATCAAAACCGTCTTGCCCCAAGTTAATTCCTTAAAGCGCTTAAGGTCCCCGGGAATATGCCAGGGCAGGTCATTTTTTGAGCCAATGACGTTATTCTTTGCGATAGCAGAGACAATTGCGATCATTTTTAAATTGCAATGGGTGCTTTAATTCCGGGATGGGGGTCATAGCCTTCCAGGGTAAAATCTTCATACTGGAAGCCGAAAATATCTTTAACTGCCGGATTGAGCTTCATTTTCGGCAACGGCCGCGGTTCGCGAGCAAGCTGCAATTTAACCTGTTCAAAATGATTGTTATAAATATGGGCGTCTCCCAGCGTATGCACAAACTCCCCCAATTCTCGCCCTGTCGCTTGCGCCATCATCATGGTCAGCAGGGCGTAGGAAGCGATATTGAACGGCACTCCTAAAAAAGTATCCCCGCTGCGCTGATACAGCTGGCAGGAGAGCTTATTGTCGGCGACATAAAATTGAAACATGGTATGACAGGGCGGCGGGGCTGTCTTTTTGCCTTTTATCAACGATTGCAGATCGGCCACATTCCAGCCGCTGACAATAATCCGGCGGTTGTCCGGATTATTTTTTATTTGATCGAAAGCATAGGCAATTTGGTCGTAAGTTTCCCCATTATAGCCGCGCCAGGCACGCCACTGCTTGCCGTAGACCGGACCCAAATCTCCGTTCTCGTCGGCCCATTCATCCCAAATAGTAACGCCGTGTTCGTTCAGCCATTTAATGTTGGTGTCACCGCGCAAAAACCACAATAATTCATAAATGATGGATTTTAAATGGATCTTCTTGGTTGTTAGCAAGGGGAAACCATCGGCCAAATTAAACCTCATCTGATAGCCAAAAATAGACTTTGTGCCGACTCCGGTCCGATCATGTTTCTGGACGCCGTCATCCATTATTTTTTTTAAAAGATCAAGATAGATTTTCATATACTTGCCGTTTCTCCGCAGTCCCGCCAAACGCGCAAGCGTTAGACGCGAAATTAATTATCTTTTGACTGCCCCAATCATGCCGGCTTCACGCCCTTCAGCGCAATCCGCCGCACCAGCTCCCAAACTTTGTTATGGATATCCGCCGGCGGCAGCAGGCTGCCCGCCGGCGCGCATTCTACCAGCTTGGTATTGGGGAACAGCTGGGCAATTTGCAGATAAACCTTTTCCGCATTTTTCAAATGATTTAAATCCGCCTCGTGCAGGTCCCGCTTCTTGCCGCCGGCATACTGCCGCTGGGCCGCCGTCTTGTTATCCACCAGCTTCTGCGCCACTTCGGCCGGGACGTGCAGAATCAGGTTTAAGTCCGGCTTGGGGATGCCGAAGATATTGTATTCCAGGTTATCCAGCCATTTGAAAAATTGCAAACGCT